>CAMUDX010000015.1 GCA_947087745.1 uncultured Clostridium sp.
CTAATTATATCAAAGGACTTTCTTTTTTTCCATTCCGAAACCATTTTACACTATCGAAGAACTGTAAAACTTGACAAAACAAAGAAAAAACAGTAGAATAGATAAAGAATTTAAGAGGAGAATATCATGTCAAATAATAAAAAAATGTTTGAAACATTTGTATCTAGAATGAAAATATATTTAATGATAATATTCATTTTATTAGTAATAATATGTATAAACAATAGAGACTTAATAATACCATCAATAATAACATATCTGGTTATTATTGGATATACATATTTTACAAATAACAAAAGAAAAAATGAAATATCAGAAAGATTACAAGATTTAACATTAACAGTAGACACAGCAGCAAAAAGTACACTAATAAATTCACCATTACCATTAATAATATTAGAAACTGATGGAAATATAATATGGAGAAGTTCAAAATTTGTAACAGAATTTGCTAATATAGATATAAACAACTATATAAATGATTTAATAATAGAAACAAAAAAAGAAATAGAAGAAAGAAAAGAAGAACAGAAAATTAAAACGATAAAAAGGGAAATGCAAATAGGAACAAAGGCATATCAAATATTAGGAGAATTCGTAAAAGCAAAAAACAATTTAAAGAAGAAAAAGAGCGAATATATGCTAATAATATATTTTATGGATCAAACAGAAAATATAAAATTACAAAATGAATGCAACAATTCAAAACCATGTGTAGGAATAATATCAATAGACAACTATGATGAAACTATGCAAAGAATACAGACTGAGAAAAGACCAGAAGTAATTGCACAAATAGAGAAAAATATATATGAATGGACAGGCGAGACAAATGGAATTATAATAAAACCAGAAAGAGACACATATGTATGTCTATTTGAAAAAAGATATTTAGAAAGAATAAAAGAAAATAAGTTTAGCATATTAGATTCAATAAAAGAATTAGGAAATAAAGAAAAAATACAATTAACATTAAGCATTGCAATATCAGATGAAGGAGTAACAAACAAAGAGAAATATAAAAATGCATTAGAAACAATGGATGTAATACTAGGAAGAGGCGGAGACCAAGCAGCAATTAGACAAAATGGGAAATACCAATTCTTTGGGGGAAGAGTAGAGGAAGTAGAAAAGAGAACAAAGGTAAAAGCAAGAGTTGTAGCGCATGCATTAGAAAAACTAATACGAGAAGCAGAAAATGTAGTAATAATGGGACATGCTAACCCAGACATAGATGCAGTAGGGTCAGCATTAGGAATATATAGAATAGCAACAGCTTTAAGAAAAAGAGCAAATGTAGTAACAAACAGAGAAGCACCTGCTATAAAGAGTTTTATAGATGAGTTATCAAAAGAAGAACAATATGCAAATGTAGTAATAAGTAAAGAAGAAGGAGAAGCAATTACTACAGAAAACACATTGGTGGTATTAGTAGATACACACAAAAAAAATTATGTAGAAGAGCCAGAAATACTAAATAAGACAACCAGAGTAGTAGTTATTGACCATCATAGAAGGAGTACAGACTATGTAGACAATGCAATATTAACATTCCAGGAAGTATATGCATCATCAGCAGCAGAACTCGTAACAGAGTTAATACAATATGTAGAAGAAGGTATAGAATTAAATATGCTAGAAGCAGAAGGTCTATATGCAGGTATAATGGTAGATACAAAAAACTTTACTTTTAAAACAGGAGTAAGAACATTCGAAGCTGCAGCATATTTAAGAAAATATGGAGTGGATATAATAAAAATAAAGAAATGGTTTCAAAGTGACTTAGAAGGATATAATAAAATAGCAGATATAGTGAAAAATGCAGAAGTAATAAAAAATACAATAGCAGTTTCTATCTATGGAGGACAAGATAAAGAGGTTAACTTAATATGTGCAAAAGCAGCAGATGAATTGCTTACAATAGGAAATATAACAGCATCATTTGTTATGGGGTTAGCTGGTGATAAAGTAATGATAAGTGGACGTTCTATTGGAGACATAAATGTTCAATTGATTTTAGAAAAACTAGGTGGGGGAGGTCATATAAATTTAGCAGGTGCTCAAATAGAGGGGGTATCTGTTGAGGAAGTAAAAGCTCAACTAGTTGATATTATTAATGAATATTTTGATGAAGAAAATAAATAAGAATAATATTTATTAATTTTAACTTTTGAAACTCATAAAAAATAGAGAAGTAAGCAAACTAAGGCTAGTTTGCTTACTTTTTGTGTAACGAAAACTATAATTTAAGATTTAGAGAAGTTTAGAAAATTAAATACTTTATAACTTAAAATGATATATTGCTGAAAAATCAATTCCATTATCTAAGGTTTCTTGTTGCTTTTTTAAACGTTCACAAGCACGAATGTACTTTCTCGAAATTTTTTTAGGAACAAGAGGTACATCAATTGTAACTGTTTTGTGAGAGCAAATTGTTTTTTGTTCCATTTTGTGAAGCAAGTTTATTAAAAGTTTTAAGTGATATGCTTTTAAACTCTTACTGAGCTGTGGAAGTTTAGCAAGAGGTTGCTTTGGTGCCATTCCGTAGTAATTACAAAGGATAACATCAGGTTTAATAATGTAAATCAAATTTGCTAAAGCATAAATGTCTTTTAATCCTTCACAAGGAAGCCCAATCATAATTGTAGCAACAATTTCAATGTTTGGATGAGCTTGTCTTAGAGCAGAATAGATGTCAATTACATTTTGGCAAGTATGATTTTTACCAATAATCCTTAACAGTTCATCATCTCCAGCTTCAAAATTTAAAGCAATATGAGAGATTTTACAATGACAATAGGCATCTAATATTTCCTTATTGATTTCACTTATTACATTTCCAATTGGTAAGTCAATAGCTTCTACTTCATCATAACTATTAATCAGGTAAAGAAGCTTCGGCAATTGGGGAGTACCATAAATGTCAATACCATATTCTGTCAAGTTTTCTGCCCGAAGAGAAATATGACGCATTTTTTCAGGAAAATTTTCCTTAAAGTAATCTAACTTTTCCTTAATTAATTCTAAACTTAGACTTTCAAAAGGAATATGCATATAACTACGTCGGCAAAAACCACATTTTCGTAGACAACCATCAACAGGCCAAATAGAAAGCCAATCTTGTACATCATCATAAACGAAGTATTGCTCGCATATATCTATGCCAAACCTTTTGCCAAGCTTTTCTGTAAAATGATCCATTAAAAAAGTAATATTTGTGATAGAACCATTTAGCAGTCCCTCTACATTTGCTGCTTTGCCTACCACAATTATTTCTGCACCATCTTTTCTGATTTCATTAATATGTTGCAAATCAGATATTACTTTATCGGACATATCTTTAATCCGTGCATAACAATGCATATACAATATGTAATCAGCTTCTTCTATGGCGACAGGCTTTTCAAGTAGTGGCAACATAGGAATATAAGAAACCATTAATTCTCGATAAGATTCTTCATATGCATTGCATTTTAGAAAGTCAGCGTTAATTTTGAATGGACTTTCTTCATATGGTACATAATCTGTAGAAGAAATTAAAATGTTTCTTTTTTCTGCAATTCCCATTTGTTCATAATTCATAGAGTGCTCCTTTCTTAATATAATCCAATTTTTATAGTTTTCTTAGTTCATCGCAATAGCGAAAAATATATTGCTAATTATATTCTAAATTATAGCACAATTTTATGTAAAACACAAGAATTTTTTAAAAATGTGGATATAAATGAACATAAGCTATGTTTTTTTCATATTATAGAAAGTAATAGATAGGTTTATAGGAAAATCTAATTAGAACCTAAATAAATGCAAAGGAGTTTATTTTTATGGATTATGAATTAATGATGAATGGGAATGTAAAAATAGGACAAATGGCACCCGAATTTGATGCAATTACTACATTAGGACCTAAAAAATTATGTGATTATAAAGGAAAATGGTTAGTTTTATTTTCACATCCAGGTGATTTTACCCCCGTATGCACTACAGAATTTATAGCATTTTCAAATGCTTATCCTTATTTTCAAAGATTAAATACGGAATTGCTTGGATTGAGTATAGATAGTAATAGCTCACATCTTGCACGGCGAAAGTTACCAACAAAATAAAAAACAAGCAATCACCTGCTAGAAATTTATGATATTGTTAATTATACAATTACTTGCAATATTTATGTAAATGATGTATAATAGTAATGTAACAGAAAATTATTTGCAAAAGTCTAATTTGTGTGTTTTATACACATTTTAGCAAAGGAGGCATTATGTTATTGGTAAATGTACTTAATAAGGCATTAAAAGAAGTCCCTAACATTGCCAATAGACTAGAAAGTCTAATAAAAGTGCAAGAATGGGATGAAACAAAGAAGAAATATGCTATATCTATAGTGCAGGGATTACCATTAAATTTATTTTTATGCAAACCTGTATCACCTGCAGAAAAAGCATATGTACAGTTAAAACCAATCCCCTTATTCCTTCTTGATTATCAACTTGATGAAATATCTAAAGAAAGAGATCTTAGTCAAATTGATAAATTTTTCAAAGAAGTTCTAACAGAAATTAATGGACTTTCAAGTGAAATTTATTTTAGCTATGGTGGACATGATTACGATAACGATGACGACATGGCAGAAATTACAATTGACTGGTACATTTAATTACTGATTGACAAAACTGAACACAGTATGTATATACGATTGATATATATGGACTGTGTTTGTTTTTTGATTGAAAAACAAACTTTTGAAAATAATAAATAAATTAAATATTTTTCTTGACTAAATCAAGTTTTAAATGTTACACTATCTATAGTAGATTAGTAGTTCAGAAACCTACGGGATTGAATTCAGAAATAATTATATCTCGAGAGAAACATGGTTCCGGGGTAATTTTAATATAAATTGGAGATTAGAAAATGAGTGAAAAAGTATATACAATTGAAGAAATAAAAGAAATGATATATGATATATTAAGAAAATATGGAATTGAAAAAGCATATATTTTCGGTTCATATGCAAGAGGTGAAGCAAATCAGCAATCTGATGTCGATATTATGATAAAAAAGGGAAAATTAAAAACACTTTTGCAATTATCTGCTCTTGCCTATGAAATAGAACAAATTTTAAAAAAACAAATTGATATTGTAGTAGAAGAAACATATACAGATGATATACAATATGATAGTGACGAAATAAAACTTGCTAAAAATATATTTTATAACGAAGTAAAAAAAGAAAGGTTGAATATATATGAGTAATTTAATATAAGTTTAACACTAGGTTTTTGTTTACTTTTATAAAAATATTTAATAGATTTCAATTAATTTACTTTTCTAGTATAAATTATATAAATAGAAATATAATAATATTAATAGATAAATTTAATGTTTTGCTTGACAAAATCAAGATTTAAATGTTATACTATCTATAGTAGATCAGTAGTTCAGCAACCTACGGGACTGGACTCGGAATGGATTGTACCTCGGGTAACCTACGGGTCCGAGGTCTTTTCTTATTATATAGGAGGTAAATATTGGAAAAAGAATTTAAAACAATAAATAAACAAATAGAATTATTACAAAGTAGAAATTTATATATAGAAAATGAAGAAATTGCAAAAGAAATATTATTAAACAATAACTATTATTATTTGATAAATGGTTATAAAGATTTATTTTTAAATAAAAAGAGTTCAACGGAAAAGTTTAGTAATGGGACAACATTAGAAGAAATTTATAGTTTATATGAATTTGACAGAAAAATAAGAATTATATTTTTAGAATACATTTTGTTAATTGAAAGAAAAATTGATACATATATAGCTTATGAGTTTTCAAAAAATTATGGACATAAAGATTATTTAAATTCAGAAAATTTTAATTATATCAGCAAAAACAAAGAATTAATTGATAAGTTTTTGAATGATATTAATCTTGAAATATCACACCAATATAAAAATTCTAATAAGATGATTAGTCATTATTTAGATACATATAAATATATACCTTTATGGGTATTAATTAGAATATTATCCTTTGGAAAAGTTTCAAAATTTTATAGTTTTATGAAACAAAAAGAACAAAATAATATAAGTAGAAAATTTAATATAAAAAGCCAAATATTAAAAGTATATCTAATGAATTTAGGTAATATACGAAATATATGTGCTCATGATGAAAAGTTATATGATGTTATCTTAAAAAAGAGAATTAATACTACTCCCTATCATAGAAATCTAAATTTAATAAAAAATGATGGTAAAACTGTATATGCAACAAGAGATTTATTTTCAATAATAATTATATTAAAAGCACTGTTAGAAAAAGAACAATTTAATGAATTTTATAATAGGATAATAGAAAAAATAAAAGAATTAGAAAATAAACTTTTGTCATTAAAAACAGATAAAGTTTTATATAAAATGGGCTTTCCTAAAAATTATAAAAACTTATTAGAATTATAATTAAAATTTGAATAAATTATGTAAGAAAAATTTTTAAAAGTTGATATAAAAATTCATCTCTCAGAGAGCAAAATAGGTTTTAGGAAATCTTCCTAAACAGCGAAAACGGTGTCAAAACACCAAGCTGGCGAATATTGGGCATTAAAAATGATCCTCAATATTCGTTCTTTTTTTGTACCCTTTTTTCTTTTTATATACCCATTTTAATCAATTATAAAAAACATATGTTAATGTATTCGTAAATTCAAGCTAAAAACTAGTTATTTTTTTAATTTAGTTTTAATAAAATTTACGAAGGTGAATAAACAATGAATGAAAATGATATAGATAAAAAAGAACAAGTATTTTGCATATTTAATAATGACAAAGAAAATATAGATAAACAAATAGAAAAAAGCTTTATTATATATTTAAAAAGTTTAATTAAAGATAATAAAGAGCCTTGAAGATTTGAATAAACAGCTATATAATCTTTCTAGCAGGTGATTGCTAGAATAACAGGAGGTTTTAGAAAATGTATGAGCATAAGCGAATTACATTTTCTTAATACGTATAACAATGTAGAAAATTGCATTGTTTAAAGACAGGAGGTGCAAATGAGTTTTAGCAATCAAAACGCCATAAATAAAGCATTTAAAGTAGGAATATACATACGTTTATCTCGCGAAGATGGAGATAAATTAGAAAGTGATAGTATTTCAAATCAAAGAGATATTTTGCAAAGATATATAAAAGAAAATCAGCTTATTTTTATAGATGAGTACAAAGATGATGGGATTTCACGGAACAACTTTTGATAGACCAGATTTTAATCGAATGATACAAGATATAGAAAACAAAAAAATTAATATGATTATTACAAAAGACTTATCAAGACTTGGAAGGGATTATATAAAAACAGGTTACTATATAGAAAATTACTTTCCAGAAAAAAATGTAAGATATGTTTCGGTATTAGATGGAATAGATACATTTTTAGATAGTACAAACAATGATGTAACACCTTTTAAAGCAATCATAAATGATATGTATGCAAAAGATATTTCCAAAAAAATTAAAGGAGTTTTACGAGAAAAGGAATTAAAAGGAGAATATTTAGGAAGTATCGCCCCCTATGGGTATAAAAAAAGTGCAATATATAAAAACAAGCTAGAGATAGACAAAAATGTATCTTATGTAGTAGAAAAAATATTCGAGCTATATTTAAAAGGAAACGGATTACAAAAAATATCAAATATTTTAGATAAAGAAGGAATTGATCCACCCAGTAAATATCTAGGTTTAAAACATCAAAGAACAACATGGAATCCTAAATCCATAAGAGCAATGCTTGTAAACGAAGTATATATTGGAAATACCGTTCAAAATAAATGTGTTTCTGTTTCCTATAAAGTAAAAAAGCGAAAACCTAAAAATGAAAGTGAATATATAAGAGTAGAAAATACTCATCAACCTATTATTGAAAAAGATATATTTATTAAAGCACAAGAAATTTTAAAAAGTAAAAAAAGTCTATCAACACCAAAACATACTGAACTATTAAAAGGATTAATCTTTTGCCATAATTGTGGTAGGCAACTTAGAATTTGTTATCGAGGTAAAGTTAATAAGATTGGCTACATAGATTGTAGTTTAGCTAGAGGAAAAGATAAGAAATGCAAAACTTGTAACTATAATTATAACAAATTTGAAAATAAAGTGCTTAACAATATAAAAGATATAGTTAATACATTTTGCGATAAAAATGTTTTAAAATTGATATATGAGAAAAATAAAAATAGTTATTCTACACTTATAAAAGTGGAAGAAGAAAAACTATTAAATATAAAAAATGAAATAGAAGATGTATCAAAAAAATTAGATAAAATGTATATGGACAACTTAAATGGAATTATAACAGATAACGATTACTTTAGATATTCAAGAGATTTTATAGAGCAGAAAGAAAAGTTAATAAAGGATAAAAACAATATACAAGACAAAATAAAAATATTGCAAAATAACATTCAAGTAAATCAAGATAAAGAAAAAGCTGACAAAGTAATTGAAGAATTTTTGAAATTTGAAAATCCAAGTAAAAAGATATTGTTTGAATTAATAGATAGAATAGAATTAGATGAGTTTAAAAACATATACATATACTTTAATTTTTCGGAATTAAACATTGTGAAAGAACAATTAAGTAATATGAATTTTATAGAAAGTGCATAGTTAACAAAACTTAAGTTGGTAAAAAAAGCAATGCCTCACATTTAGCATGGATATATGACATCTACCAAAGAACAGGAGTAAAAGTGCCATTCCCAATAATAGCAGACAGAAATGGAGCAATAGCAAGAAAGTATGGAATGATATCAAATGATGTAAGCACAACAGAGACAGTAAGAAATGTATTCATAATAGATGATAAGGGAATAGTTAGAACTATACTAGTATATCCACTAAACATAGGAAGATTTATACCAGAAATAATAAGAATAATCCAAGCATTACAAATAGCAGATTGTAACAAAGCATCAACACCAGCAAATTGGATACCAAATCAACCATTAGTAATGCCAGCACCAATGACATATCCAGAATTACAAGAAAGAGTAGAATACATAAATCAAAATAGAAATGGAATTAATTGGTATTTAAGCTTTAAAGAATCAAGTGAAGAATGTAATAAAAAGATATGTGGAGAAGAAAATAAGAAGGAAGAAAAAGAAGAATGTTAAAAGTCTTTATTAAAAATAAAGACTTTTTATGCTAAATTAAGAACGATGAGATAACTTTATTTAAAGAACAAACTAGAATTTAAAGAAAGATGATTTAATTAACAATACATATAAACAGTAAAAATGCAAATACTAAAGAAAAAGGAGGAAATGAAATGGAAAAGAAACAAAAAATAAATTGTACTGTAAAATCATGCATATATAATGATAATGAGCATAAAGAATGCGATTTAGAGGCAATAATAGTAACACCAATAAAAAAATGCAATACAGGAAAAGCAGATGAATCACAATGCTCAAGCTACAAGTCTATAACAAATAATAATTAAAAAACTAAGAAGAATAACTATTGACATATAATAAAAATAGAAATAAAATAGCAATATAAAACAAGAAAGAATAGGAGTGATTTTTATGCCATTAGTAACAACAAAAGAAATGTTTGAAAAATCAATGAAAGAAGGATATGCAATAGGAGCATTCAATGTAAACAATATGGAAATAATACAAGCAATAGTAGATGCTGCTCACGATACAAACTCACCAGTAATATTACAAGCATCATCAAGTGCTATAAAATACGCAAGAATAAATTATTTAATGAAAATGGTAGAAGCAGCGCTAGAAGAACATCCAAATGTACCAGTAGCAATACACTTAGACCATGGACCAGATTTTGAGACATGTAAAATGTGTATAGATGCAGGATTTACATCAGTAATGATAGATGGTTCAAAATATGATTTTGAAGAAAATGTAGAAATAACAAAGAAAGTTGTAGAATACGCACATTCAAAAGGAGTAGTAGTAGAAGCGGAACTAGGAAAATTAGCAGGAATAGAAGATGATGTAAATGTATCATCAGCAGATGCAATGTATACAGATCCAAGCCAAGCACAAGAATTTGTCGAAAGAACAGGATGTGATTCATTAGCAATAGCAATAGGAACAAGCCATGGAGCATACAAATTCAAAGGGGAAGCAAAATTAAGATTTGATATATTAAAAGAAATAAAAAGCAGAATACCAAATACACCAATAGTATTACATGGAGCATCAACTGTAATCCCTGAACTAGTAGAAATGTGCAATCAATATGGAGGAAACATACCAGGAGCAAAAGGGGTTCCAGATGAAATGCTTAAAGAAGCAAGTGTTTCAGGAGTATCAAAAATAAATGTTGATACGGATTTAAGATTAGCAATGACAGCAGGAATAAGAAAGGTATTTACAGAAGACCCAAGTGCATTTGATCCAAGAAAATATTTAACACCAGCAAGAGATTTAATAAAAGAAACAGTAAAACATAAGATTGAAGATGTTTTTGGCTCAAGTAATAAAGCATAAGTTGCATATATAAAATAAAAGAAATTAAGATAGATAAAATTATATTATTTTACTATCTTAGTTTCTTTTTTATTGTATAGAAGAAAACGAAAAAATTTTGCATACAAAAGGTTAAGTTTCTTATTATATTTGCAAAATAAAGATTAAGATAAATCATTCAAATCAATAATATCCAAACTCTTATTAGCAGGGTTATAAATATTATGCCCCATGTAATCAAAACGAGATCCATGGCAAGGGCAATCCCAAGTTTTATCTAAGTTATTCCAAGTAAGAAGACAGCCTAAATGAGAACAATTAGGTTTCAAAGCAAAAATATTGCCATTAGCATCTTTATAAATTCCAACATTAATACCATTTAGATTAATAATAGCACCATTATCATAAGCGATATTAGAAATAGCCTCATGAGGAACTCTAAATTTTTCAAAAACTAAAGAATTAACAGTTTGCTTAACCATATTTTTTGTTTCCCATTTATTTTTAATAAAATCAAAACGTTTACTATTAAATATATCAGCATATTTATTAGATTTACCCAAAATCTTATCAGTAATAATATTAGCAGCAACATTAGAGCTTGTAATACCCCACTTTTTAAATCCTGTACCTATATATACATGAGGCATAATGTTAGAAAACTCACCAATATAAGGGATTTTATCAAGACTAATACAATCTTCAGTATTCCACCTAAACAAGACTTCAGAAGAAGGATATAATTTAAAAACTTCTTTTTCTAGCTCTGCATAGTGTGAGTCATTTTCAATAGCTTCACCTGTTTTATGGTCTCCACCAACGACAACAAGTATTTTCTTACCATTATAGTCAGCAGTCCTAAAAGAAAAAATGGGAGGAGTAATATTAATATACATACCATCAAATAATTTAGAATGAGTATCAACAGCAATACCATAAGAGGTAGATTGATACATTTTAGTAAAATAAAAACCAGGTACGCTCAAAATAGGGTAATGTGTAGCAATTATTACTTTATTTGCTTTAACATTTGCAGATGGGGTAACAATAATGTATCCATTACTTTTGCCATCTTTAGCAATATCATTAACATTGGTGTTAGCATAAATAGAATTGCCATAATTAGTAATATAAGAAGCTAGCCCAAGCATATATTTGTTACAATTAAATTGAGCTTGATGAGGAAATTTAATTGCAGCAGAAATTTTAAATGGAAGACTGGTTTCAGAAATAAATTCGGCTTTAAATCCCAATTTATTTACAGCTGAAACTTCACTCTCAATTTGAGGAACTTCATCAAGTTGAGTTGTATAAACATAATTATCTTGCCATTCGAAGTCACAATCAATATTATTACTATCAATAATATCTTTTATATTAGATATTGCTTGTTCATTAGCATTCAAATATTTTTTAGCAAATTTTTCATCAAAGTCCTTAATAAGGTGGTCGTAAAATAAACCATGTTGACTTGTGATTTTTCCAGTTGTGTTACCACTAGTCTTAAGACCAATACTAGGCTCTCTTTCAAGAATAGTAACTTTTTTACCAGCTTTAGTTAAATAATACCCAGTACTTAAACCAAAAAGACCAGCACCAATAATACATATATCAGTAGAAATATCTTCTTTTAATTGAGGAAAATTACCTTTATCTTTTGTAGAATCTATCCAAAGTGAACTCATAAAAACCTCCATAAAATCAAAAAAATCAAATAAAATAAATTCTAAAAATTAGTATCTCCAATTTTTGAATAAATTTGCAAAAAATATAGAAAAATAAAAAATATAATGTTATACTAACATAGGCATAAGAACATTTTACAATGCATATATAAAAAGAATGTAAAAAAGAAAGGAAAGTTGAGATAATGGAAGAAAAATTGAGTGACAAATTGTTTAATAAGAAAGAAAATGGATGGGAAAAAATAGATACAAGAGAAAAAGAAGCAATATTCACATTTTCAAATGGTTATATTAATTTCCTAAACAAATCAAAAACAGAAAGAGAAGCAATAAAAAGTGCAAAAAAGATAGCAGAAGAAAATGGATTTAGAGATATAGCAACATATGATTCTCTAAAGGCAGGAGACAAAGTATATTTTATAAACAGAGACAAAAGTATGTATTTAGCAATAATAGGAGAAAAGAAAATAGAAGAAGGAATGCACATAATAGGTTCACATGTGGACTCACCAAGATTAGACTTAAAGCCAAACCCATTATATGAAGATTCAGGATTTGCATATTTCAAAACACATTATTATGGAGGAATAAAGAAATACCAATGGACAACAATACCATTAAGTGTACATGGAGTAATAGTAAAAGCAAATGGAGAAAAAATAGAAGTAAATATAGGAGAAGATGACAATGACCCAATATTTACAATTACTGATTTATTACCACATTTAGCAATGGACCAAATGGAAAAGAAATTAAAAAATGGAATATCAGGAGAGGACTTAAACTTATTAATAGGAAGCATACCATATAATGAGGAAAAAGAAACAGAAAAAATAAAATTAAATATAATGAATATATTAAACCAAAAATATGGAATGACAGAAAAAGACTTTTTAAGTAGTGAAATAGAACTAGTACCAGCATTTAAAGCACGTTCATTAGGATTTGATGAAAGTATGGTAGCAAGTTATGGTCAAGATGATAGAGTATGTGCATACACATCATTAATTGCAATGATGCATTTAGAAAATGTAAAGAATACAGCAGTATGCATATTATCAGACAAAGAAGAAATAGGAAGTATGGGAAATACAGGAATGGAATCACATATGTTTGACTATTTCATATCTGAATTATTAAATAAAACAGGAGAAAATAGACCAAATTTATTAGACAAAGTATTCTGCTACTCAAAAATGTTATCATCAGATGTAGATGCAGGATATGACCCAATATATGCATCAGTATCAGAAAAGAATAATTCCGCATTTTTAGGAAGAGGTGTAGGATTAAACAAATATACAGGTGCAAGAGGAAAATCAGGAGCATCTGATGCAAATGCCGAATATGTGGCATGGATAAGAAACTTATTAGAGAAAAATGATATAAGATATCAAATATCAGAACTTGGAAAAGTTGATATTGGTGGAGGAGGCACTATTGCATATATATTAGCAGATAAAGGAGTAGACGTAATAGACTGTGGAGTTCCAGTATTATCAATGCATGCACCATATGAAGTTACTAGTAAATATGATATTTATTCTGCTTTTAAAACTTATAAGGCATTTTGGAATGAGTAGTGTGTCAAGGGGACGTTGATTATGACACAAAAATTTTAGTAAAAAAATACAATTATATATGTATATAAAAGAAAGAGGAAAAGTAGATAAAAAATCTGCTTTTTCTTTATTGTATAGGAAAAATGAAAATGTTTATGTATACAATAAGGTTAAGTTACATTAATCTGTGCATATTTGCGAAGTAAAATGCACAGTGAATGTCGAAAGCCTTGCTTTTGTTAACATCCACTTTTCTTATAAAAGTTAAAAAAAGTGTTGAAAAATACTAATAAATGGCATACAATAATAGCGTAAGAAATCATAAGAAAGGATGTGTAGTATGAAACGAACATTAAAGATTGCTATAGTATTAATAATATTAATTAACCTAATTGCAACTCCTATAACTCAATGTGTATATATAGTTAGTAATGGAATGCAAGAGACAACAAATAGTAGTCAAGAAGTAACAGAAGAAAATAAAGTAGAAGGTTCAGGAACGGAAAAAACTAAAGCAGAAGACTCCCAAAACATTGATTCAGAAACAATTGAAATAGATAAAAACCAACAAGATAAATCTCAAGATAATGTTGATAGTGAAAATGCAACAACAAATGAACTTAAAGAACAATCAAATACACAATTAGATACTATAACAGAAGAAAACAAAGATCAGGTAGACAGCATAAAAGATGAGACAGAAAACGAGAAAGAGAATCAAATAGGCATTAGTAGTGATGAAAATCAAATAGAAAATCAGCATACATTGGGAAAATTAGAAATCGAAATTATTTTAAGATTACCAACAGATGGAAGTTTGAATGTACAATTACAAAAAGAAGGAAATATAATAGTTAGTCAAGAAGAAAAACAAGAAAATAAAGTATACTATCATTTTGACAACTTAGAACTAGGAAATTATACATTAAAAATAGAAGGAACAAATTATACTACATATACACAAGAATTAGAGCTAGATAATGAAATAACAAAAGTGGTTTTAAGTAATGGACACAATATAAACGATGTAGTAGGTGAAGGCAAAACAAAATATGGAGTAGTTGGACTAGGAGACATTACAGGAGATGGGATTATTAACGAAACAGATGAAAAACTTATGATAGAAAAGATAGAGTCAGGACTTTATGAAGAAAAGTATGATTTAAACAAAGACCAAAAGATAGATATAATTGATTTATCATATATAGTATTTAATAAAAGTACAAATATAGAAGCTACACCAACAAAGATGTTGAAATTAACAGAAGAAAATGTTGACTTAAAAGGAACTATAATATCAGCAGGTCAAGTATCATCTATATTTGAAAATAATAATAACTATGTACAATTAAAACCAAAAAATGGTCAAGATATTTCAGAGAATAATGCCATAGAAATAGATTTGAATATAGAAAATAATAACAAAAAAACTGAAGCAATTGTAATAACACCGCCAAAAGAATCAGTAAATGCAATACAACAAGGAGAAGCAGAATTTACATATATAAATGAGCAAGGACTAGAAGAAACGGCAATAGTAAAAATAGGTTCAAACAGAATTGCTAAAGCTCATTCAAAAGATATAACAACAAACTTAGCAAGAAGATATTTACAAGATGAAGTAATGAATTTAGCAGAAGTAAATAAAAACGAGTCAATAAAACTAGCAAGTTTAGTACCAGTACAACAACCAAACAATGAAACAACATATGTAACAAGAGGATTAGCGATAGCGACATTACAAAGAGATGGAAGCATAGTAATAGATTTAGGTGGACAAATAGCTATAAAGAAAGTAACAATAAAGGTAACAAAAACAACAAGTAATAAATTAGCAGATATAGCTAAAGTAGAATTTTTAAACAATATGGAAACTAGAATTCCAGAGCCAGAAATGGACATTCCAGACAATTTTGTAGCTACACCAGACAGTGAGAAATTTATTCTTACATGGAGAAAGATGACAAATGTAACAGGATATGAGGTATTAATAACAGCAAATGGAAAAACTGAAAAAGTAAAAACATCAGCAAATAGTATGATAGTTTCAAACTTTGCAGAAGGAAAAGTAAAAAATGGTACAACATATATGGTCAAGGTACAATCTATAAATGGAGATTGGAAGAGTGGATATACAGAAGAAATAGCTGTAACGCCACAACCTAATAAAGTACCAGATGCACCTGATAATCTAAGTGTAATAGGAGCATATAAAACTTTAAAAGCAAGTTGGAAAGATATGGACAGCACAGATTCTTATAATATATATTATAGAGAATATGGAATAGGAGAATATATACAAGTTGCAAAAAATATAACAACAAATAGTTATACAATAACAGGGCTAAAAGATAGAACAAGATATCAAGTATATGTTACAGGAAATAATATAATAGGTGAAGGAAGGCCATCACTTGTAAGTGTAGGAGAAACTACAGATGTGAATCCACCAATAACAACTAACTATAAATTGATTAACAGACCAATAGAAGGAGAGAAAAAGACAGCACATATAGTAAGTGTAAGCAATCAGGGTGGAAATCAACCAGAAAATGAATTTGCAGTTGTAGATAATGACTATACAACAGCTTGGACAATAAACAGCTGGGATGCAGGAGGATATAATACAGGAAAGCGTTCACCAATTGTTGAATTTGACCAAGTATATAAAATAGAAAAAGTTGTAGTAGTTCCAGAAGAATCACAAGGAGCAGACTATTTCTATGGAAATACACAATATTGGGATGAAGATGGAAATAGTAATATTATAAGTGGGCAATATACAAAGAAAACAAGTAGTAATGGAAAAATATATTATGAATTTGAATATAGCACACCAATTATGGCAAAGAAAATTCAAACGAATTTTGCATTATATTTACCAAGTTCAGGAAATTCAATATCAATAGCAGAAATGAAGTTTTATGAGTATGATGGAATAAAAGATGAAATAGCAAATTTATATACAGATCAATTATGTGTAACATTAAGAGATGATGTAACAGAACAAACTATAGTAGAATTAGAAACAAGACTAAACACAAAAGAAGAAGCAAGTGGAGAATATCATCCAAAAAGAGAAATGTTCCAAAAAGAATTAGATACAGCAAGAGAAATACTAAATAACAAAGAATTAAAACCAGCATTAAAAA
Source organism: uncultured Clostridium sp. (assembly GCA_947087745.1). Classification (GTDB taxonomy): domain Bacteria; phylum Bacillota; class Clostridia; order TANB77; family CAG-508; genus CAG-269. The sequence continues at coordinate 16,907 of CAMUDX010000015.1, forward strand.
TTGATACAACAGTAACATCAGCAAAAGATTCACATATAGGATTTAGAGGAGGACTAAATGCGTGGCAACCATTAGGAGTTGTAGGATATAGTGGAGAAAAGATAGTAATATATGTAGGAAATCCAAAATTAAAAATAGGAGACAACACAAGCTTACAAGTTATGGCAACACAATATCATGCAGAATCAGGAAAATGGCATAGTATAGCAAAAGCAACATTAAAGGTAGGAAGAAATGAAATAGAAATACCAAAAATAGGAACATTAGACTGCGAAAGTGGAGGATCACTATATATAAATTATACAGGAAATAATGCAAACGATATTTACGGAGTAAGAGTAAGCGGAGGACAGGAAATACCAGTATTAGACTTAACAAAAGCATCAACAGAGGAAGAAAGAAAAGCAGTAGTAAGAGAATATATTCAAAAATTAGAAATAGTTGTACCACAATTAGAGACAAAACATAATGAAATCCATAAAGGAAGCGAAGTAAACAGTATAAACTATGATTATCAAAAGCAAAACTGTATATTAGGAGCAACAGAGATAGTTCTAAAAACTATGATGTATTCAGTATCATCAGAACAAATATATAATGCACTAAGAGGAGAAACAGTAGAAGAAAAAACAGAACAATTATATAATTCGATAGTTGCAATGGAAGATATGATAGACCTATTCTACCAACATAAAGGACTAAGTACAAATCCAGATTCTGGAGCGAAGAATCAATATCCATCAAGCAGACTAAATATTCGTTATCAAAGAATGTTTTCAGGAGCATTTATGTATGCAGGAGGATTACACATTGGAATAGAGTGGGAATCAATAGGAGGATTAGCAACAAGTGTACCAATTCAATCAGATGAAAATGGCAAATATATAAGTGGAAACTATTTTGGATGGGGAATAGCTCATGAAATAGGGCACATTATAAATGAAGGTGCATATGCGGTAGCAGAGATAACAAATAATTATTTTGCTGTATTAGCACAAGCAAAAGACACGAATGATTCAGTACGTTTTAAATATAGAAATGTATATGACAAAGTAACATCAGGAACAACAGGGAAAGCATCAAATGTATTTACACAGCTTGCAATGTATTGGCAATTACATTTAGCATATGATATCGGAGGATATAACTATAAAACATATGATAATTATGAAGAACAGCTAAGCAACTTATTCTTTGCAAGAGTAGACAGCTATGCAAGAGATGTATCAAAAGCGCCAAAAGCAAGTGAAAACGGAGTAGTGTTAACTTTAAATGGAGCAGATACAGATAATAAATTAATGAGATTAGCAGTAGCGGCTGCTGAGAAAAATATATTAGAATTCTTTGAAGACTGGGGATTAACTCCAGATGAAACAACAAGACAATATGCAGAGCAATTCGAAAAAGAAACAAGAAGAATAAAATTTGTAAATGATGAAGCAAGAGCATATCAACTAGAAGGGAAAGCAGGATTTACAGTAGATGTAAAACCAACAGTACAAATACAAAACCAAATAATTGATGATACAGTAAATGATACACAGATTAGATTAACATTAGGACTTGAAAATGCAAATCAAGAACAGCTTTTAGGATACGAAATTTATAGAAATGGAAAATCAATAGGTTTTGTTACAGCAGATGAAACAGAATTCATAGATACAATAAATGTAAATAACAGAGTATATAAATATGAAGTTGTAGCAATAGATAAATGGCTAAATTCAACACAAAAAGTAGAGTTAAATCCAATAAAAGTAAGACATGATGGAAGTATAGCAAAGGATGGATTTGCAATAACTACAAATATGACATCAATAGAAGACACAAAAGAAGATGAAGATAAAAACTGTTCAGGAATGCCAAGTATTCAAGCAGTAACTAAATTAATAAATAAAGATACAACAGATGCATATACAGGAACAGTAACATCAACACAAAATGCAGAGATAGTTGTAGAATTAAATGAAGTATTATCAATAATAGGATTTAAGGTAACAAAAGTAAAAGAAAGCGATTTATTACCAGATTATGAATTACAAATAAGTACAGATAAACAAAGTTGGAAAACAGTAAAATCTGGAAAACTTGAATTTAATGGAAAAGTTGCAACAGTATATTTTGACAAATTTGAGACAGACAAAGATCCAAGAGTGCAAGTGTATGACACATCATATGTAAAGATAATATTTAAAAATACTACTAATAAAGACATGACGATTACACTTTCAGAACTAGATATTCTTGGAAAACCAGGAGATAATATTGAGATACTAAAAGAAAATAGCATAGGAATATTGAGAGAAGATTATATATTAGATGCAGAAAAAGGAACAAAAATACCAACAGGTTCATTCATAATCACAGGAGAATATAGTGGACACCCTGCATATAATGTTGTAAAATTATATGATGAAAATGGAGAATTAATATCAGGTTCACAAGTAATATTTGCACAAGAGCCAATAGATGGAAATTTAGGAAACATAACAGAAGGAACATGGATTTACTATATAGAGCCAGAAGATATAGAACAACTAAATGGATTTCCAAAAAAAGTAAAAGCAGAATTATACAGAGTAGATGATGCATTAACGTTAGAAGGAGAAAGATTAGTAAGTGATTCGTTAGAAATAGATGTACCAGAAAAATTACCAATAATAGATATTAACAAAGGAAACTAAAAAGGCATTTGAGATTAATGAGAAAGGAGTGTATGATATATTTAAGCAATTAAATATATCATACAAGAAATTATGAAAAGTAAAATATTAACAACAATAATTGGGATTATATTTAGTATATTTTTAGTAACAGTTTTTGCAATACCAACATATGCAGCAGGGGATATTGAAGCGAACGTAATTTTAGAAAGAGATGTAAATGCAGATAATAAAATACAAGTTTCTTTAGGAACTTCACAAAACCAAAGTATTGCTTCATTCAACATATCATTACTTGTTGAAACAGTAAATGTGCAAGATATAAAAAATGTAAAAATTGACTGGAATAGTGATATATCAAATAATGTAGAACTTAAAGAACTAACATATAGTAATAACAAAATAAATATATATGTTGTAAGTAAAAACGAGTTAGGAAATGATAATGGAAGTCAAAGGATAATAGAAATAGGTAGTATAATTATAGAAACAGAGAATAAAGATACTATGAATGTTGTCATTAGAGCACATAAAGATTTAACAACAATTGCTTCTATAGGACATGAATCAGGGGTAATAACAAATGATATATCAACAATGGTGCAATTACATATTGCACCTAGAGTATCAGATGGAAACCAAGGAGGAGATAATACACAAGGAGGAAATGATAACCAAGGTAGTAACAATCAAGGAGGGAGCACTTCAGGAGGAAATAATAATCAAGGAGGAAATGGAAACCAAAATGGCAATAATAGCCAAGATGTAAATGATAGCTCTCAAGATGAAAACAACTTAAATGGAGATATTAATCAAGAAAATGGTGAAAGCAAGCCTAATGATAGCCAAGCAGGTAGTAGTAATAAAAATGAAACAAATAATATTGCACAAGGTAGTTTGCCTAAAGCAGGTGCAATGGTAAGTAACATTATTATATTTTCTGTAATAGCAATTGGTGTTGTTTTACTTATAACTATTATAATTATTAAGGCGAAGGCTAGGCAAGGTAAGAATTATAAGATTTATAAATAGCTAAGACTATTATCAGCTAACTATAAAGAAGCTACTTTATAGTTAGCTATTTTATTTATCAAACTCTTTATATTACAAAATGTTTAAAATTTTACATATGAAGTATAAAACAATTGAAACAATTAATAATTTCATACTATAGAAATATAGTTTGTACTTAAAATTACATATTATGGAATTTATGTATGTTTGCGAATTAATATCATTTATTAGTTCATAGTTATTTAATGTTTTGCATTTTCGTTTATAAACCGCATAATTCATATTTGAAATGTTTTCAAATGACAGTAAATTGTCTGATTTTAATTTGTATTCTTTATAAAATTTATGACTTGTTTTTCCTTTTAGAGCTATCAATAATAACAAAAAGCATGATATAATTAATATATATAGTATAATTACTACTAATATAGGAAAAAGTTGTCCAAAGTTCAAATTTATAAGGTCCTTTATAGGAAAATTCGTAATATTTTTAAAGTCAATTATAGGAATTGCATTAAAAATTTCAGGTTTTCCATTAAAAGATAGAAATGCTATAAATATACCAACGAATATTAATAAAAAAGATATTTTAAAATCTATATTTTTTATTCCTGAATTTATTAAATCAAAGTTTCTATATGCATCTTCTTTTGTAATTGAGCTAGTCCTTTTATTGTACATTATAATTACCTCCATTTATACTTTTTATTTTATTTCTCATACGGATGCAAATTTTGATAAAAAAAAGACTTATCAGAAATTTAAAAAATCTTGATAAATCTTTAGTTTGGTGCAGATGGTCATATTATTGTATTTCAAATGATTTTACATGATTTCATACATATTTAATTTTACATATTTTTAATACTTTTACATGATACATTGAATTTCAAATATTATACAACCCACTTTCAAAAATAGTTGTATTGCAGTATTTATTGCAGTACTTTTTTAAAAAGGGAAATACACCATAGATAAAAATTTATTATTGCTTCGTAGAATGGTCAAAGTAGCTATAATACCAGTAAAAACACTACCCTTTTAATTCCCTACGTGTTTTTACTTAATTTTTATCTATGGTTTGATTTATTTGTCATCAATTTTAACATTTTTTATATCTTTTAAGTCCATATTACCAATAGCATATTTTATCATAGCATTGATAATATAGTTGTTTGATTTCTTACTCTTAACTGATAATTTTTCTATTATATTAAAATCTGTTTCATCTATTCTTATTGAAAACTGAACTTTATCTGACCCACTAGGTATTTTGAAACTCATATTTTGCACCACCTTTGAACTATTTTTAGTTTATATTAATATTCTACATTTTCGCATTGATTATGTATAGTTTAAAAGAGAATGAATTTTAGTTCAAAAGTAGTTGAAAAATAATAATGAATAATGTATAATATACCCTAGATAAGTTTATTAAAATGAAAGGAGTTTTTGAGATGTTTTCATTACATGGAAATGGCAAGACATGGGCAGAAATGACACCAGAAGAACAAAAAGTCTGCTTGATAATATTAGGAATAATGGTTTTAGCATTGGTCATTTATGGAATATACTACTTTTTAAAAAATAGAAAAGAAAAAGACTAAATTGTTGTTTTTTGTCGAATATTGTATTATACTTATGTTGAATATTAAATATAAAGGGGGAAAATATTATATGTATTGTAACAAATGTGGAAATGAAGTAGATGAGAAAAGCGAATTTTGTTCTAAATGTGGAACTAAAATAGGACAAGACAATAGTATTAATGAGAAGAAAACTAAAATAAAAAAGAATAATAAGATAAACAAAATACTTCTTATAATTTTAATTCTTCTTATACATCTTATTTTATTTGGAGGAGGAACACTACATTTTTTGAATAGTGATACTGTAACTGCTGATGTTATTTACCCAATAAAAACATCAGGAATGGTTACATTTACAACCGAATATACATACGAATGTAATATTGTATATGAATATAAAGGAATAGAATATCACGATACATTAACTTTTAATGATGATAATCTTCCAAAAGAAGTTAAAAATTCTAGTAAAGACCCAAACTATTTTGATGTTAAATTAAAAGGATATGTTAATAAAAATAGTCCAGATAACTTTATTTTCAATATGGAATATTACAATATATCTAAATATGTATTTTACATTCAAGTTATATTGGTTATACCAAGTTTCTGGCTAATTATAAGAAAAAAGAAAAATTAATAAGGAGGAATAAAATTTATGTTTAAGAGTGAAAAAGGATTTAGTAAAGTTATTTTAATTTTAATTGTGATATTAGTTGCTATTATTGCAGGAAGTGTTATGTTTTTTATGAGTAAAAATAAAAATCTACCAAGTAATAAAGCCAATAATACATCTAATAATATATCAGAGAATTGGGGGCTTACCATAAATGGAACTTCAATTAGTCTGCCTTGTTCATTAGATGAATTAACAAAAGTAGGTGTAAATATTAATGAAAGTCGTTACGAAGAACTTGTGTCTTCAACTAATAAAACTTTTTCTGGATCTCGTGCAGGTTCAGATGGTTGGAAAGAAGGAATATCTTTAGATTTAAAAACAGGTAGTGATGTATCTAAAAAAGAAAAAAATGTAACTGTATCAAGTATTAGTTATGATATACCATCATATTATTTTTCAAGTGGAAAACCTGCTACATCAAATCTTCTTACAAGTTCTCAATTTTCTATAAAAAATAATATTACTATTGGATCTAAAAGCGAAGATGTTATTTCAACATTTGGAACTGATTACGAGCCAAAAACAGAAACTAACTTAAATGGTGCATTTTCAGTAATTTATTATGAAAGTGGTAATAGTAGATTAACTATCGGTTTTGCAAAAGGTATAGTAAATAAAATAGTAATTACCATATATTAATGTAAAATATAAAAAATAAATTAAGTACTTGCTAGAGAAATCTAGTAGGTGCTTTTTATTTACTCTTTCAAAGAATTACACCCTTTTCTCTCCTCTGATAACATTAACAAAAATCGTTATGGTATATTGTTTATTAGAGGTAAGAAATGGATAATTTTGAAGAAGAAGTACAATATTTTACGGAATTAGTTTATAACAATATACAAGAAGCTAAAAAAAGAAAAAATAAAAAAGCATTAGCCGAAGAAACAATTTTAAATTGTATAAGTGTAAGTAAAGATGGTCAGAGTATATTTGTTTACAATATGGATAAGGATTATTGCTATGAATTACTGAAAAAAGACATAGAAAAATATAATTATAAGAATTACAGAACAAAGGCTTTAGCATTATACTACATTGGAAGATTAATAGAATATTTAAAAAAGGAAATAACATTTGAGGAACTTGCAGGGATATATGAAGAAACAAAACCAGTAGTAAAAAATATCATAGAACAGAAAAACAATATAAGTGAACAATTAAGATTACTTCGCAAAAATAGGAATATTCCAGAAGTACAAGAATATATCAACAAACTATATAATGGAAAATATGCAAGTAAATATTTAAAATACTTAATAGATAAATATTATTATGGCAAAAAGAATTTAATAAAACCCAAGAAAAATGGTTTAGAAGCAGAATTTAAAATGTTATTAAGATGAAAGGATAATAAATATGTGTATCAAAAGAAAAATATCAGATGAATATGTAACAATAGATATTGAAACAGATGGATTAAACCCAGAAAAAGACAATATTATTGAATTAGCTGTTTGTAAGGTTAGGAATAAGAGAATAATTGACAGCTTTACAACTTTTATTAACCCCAAGAAGCCTATACACGAAGCTGTAACAAAAGTAACAGGAATAACAAACGATATGCTAAAAGATGCAGATACAATAAATATAGCCTTAAATAAATTGATAGATTTTATAGAGGATCTACCTATTGTCGTACACAATGCTAATTATGTTATGAATTTTATAAAAGCAAATACTAATATAAAGCTTGAAAATGAAATAATTGATACTTTAACATTGAGTAAGAAAAAACTACCCAATTTGAAGATTTATACAATAAAAGCAATTTTAGAGTTTAGTGGAAATTCTAATGTTGTATTAAACAGGTCAATAGATTATGCACGAGTAATAGCTAAAGTTTTTGAAAGTCTAAAAGATTATAAAGTAGAAAATAAGAGCCAATAAAAGCTAGACATATAGTTTTATTTCCTCTTCTTAAAAATGGCTTAAAAACGATTATGAAGGAAATAGACATGGTTGTTGTTTGGAAAAGATAAAAAGTATGGAAACAATGCAAAGGGATATGTATAGATGCAATTTTTAAAAAGTGGTTTTTATGCTGTTTTAGAAAATTAAGTGTTGAACAGGTTTAGGAAAAATAAAACATAGATACGAAAGATGAGGAATTTATATGCAAGTCAAAATTCATAGAGGAGTTAATCAAATTGGTGGTTGTGTAACTGAAATTAGAAGTCAAAAAGCAAGGGTACTTGTTGATGTTGGCTCTAATCTCCCTAATTGTGAAAATGAAATAGAAGTGAATATTGCTAATATCAGTAAAAAATGTGATGCTGTTCTTATAACTCATTATCACGGAGACCATATAGGCGAATATATGCAAGTTAGTAAAAATGTTCCTATTTACATTGGAAAACAGGCAAAAGAGATTTTTACTATATTTCAAAATAAAATGAAAGATACAGGAGTTACAGAAATTACACAGGAACATATTGATAAAATAGATACATTTAAAATATTTAAGCAAGGTGTACCTTTTAAAATTGGAGATATGAAAATAACCCCTATTCGTACAGACCATTCGGCTTTTGATAGTTATATGTTTCTTATAGAAGCTAACGGAAAAAGAATTTTACATACACGGAGATTTCCGTTTGCATGGTCCTATGGGAAAAGGAACACCTAAAACACTTGAAAAAATAGGAAAAGTTGATGTTCTAATTTGTGAGCATACAACATTATCAAGACAAGATGAAAACTTTATGTCTGAATTTATGTTACAAGAAGAAGCAGTTAGTTTAATAAAAAGTAAAAAATACATTTTTATACTATGTGCTTCTACTAACATTGACAGGATAGCTTCTTTTTATCATGCGAATAAAAAAGCAGGAGAAAAACTATTTATATGTGATATTTACCAGAAGAAAATACTTGATTATGTAAGCAAAAATAGTGCGAAATATACAGATTATTATAATTTCTCTGATGTTAAGAGTTTTGATAGCGAATTGTATAAAAAGATGGTCAGTAATGGTTTTTGTATGTTAGTTCGCAGCAACTACTTTTCAAAGAAATTTGTTTATAACCCTAGATTTAAAAACAACATATTCATTTACTCTCAATGGTTAGGATATTTACAAGGTAAAACAGCAGAACAAGACCTTGTTAAGTTTGTTCCCAGAAAATACCATTATTTACACACAAGTGGTCATGCAACAGCTGAAGGAATTATTGAAGTTTGCAACATTGTTAAACCTAATGTGATAATTCCTATACATCGGAATAAACTCATACGATTTTGACAAGTTAGATTTACCATATAGAATTAGACATTTGAAGAATAAAGAAATATACAACATATAATGAATTATGAAAGGAATCAAAAAATATGGAACACAAAACAGCAGTTGAAAAATTAAAGGAACATGAATACGATATAAATATTAAGGCTCAAGTAAGAAATTTTAAAGTAGAAATAGCAGACAACGGAGATAATACAGGATCAATAACAGTATGGAAATTTAACAAGAACAAAAAGAATTTAAGTGAAATGCTAACATTTATTGAAACACAAACATTCGTTGAAACATTAGACATTGAAGGAATTGCAGATTTTCAAGTAAGTATTAAGAAAGAAAATGAAATACTAGAAGATGGTTTGTTTTTAGATAAAATTACAAAATGGATATATAACCGACTAAACAATGAAAAGATAGAATTTATGTATGAGTTTGTTGGTGGAAAATACAACGGAAAGACCATGACTAAAGCAGAAGTTGAAACTTTATCACATGGACTAACAGAAGATTTAACACATATTAGACAAAAAGGTGGTACTTGTCATAGGAAAGAACTAGATAATCAACCTCTTGTAGATGGTTACCTATCGCCTATGTATTCACATATAGATTATGGACTTATTTATTTACGATATGAAACACAAGAAGTCTATAACACAGTACCAGATTAGAAAGGAGATGTAAAATATGGCAGGAAGAATTGATTATGCAGAACGACAGGAACAAAAAAAGGAACGATACCAAGAACGAGTAGAACAAGCAGAACAAAGAAGTCAAGCACATTATGAAAATCACAGCAAGATAGCAAGTGTAATACCAATGGGACAACCTATTTTAATAGGACACCACAGCGAGAAACGACATAGAAAAGACCTAGAAAGAATTGACAACGAAATGAGAAAATCTATACAAGAAAGCGAAAAGGCAGAATATTATAGAAATAAAATAGACAACATTGATAATAGTAAAGCAATATCTTCTGATGATCCACAGGCTATTGAAAAACTAGAAGCTAGAATTGAAGAACTAGAAAAAGCCAAAGTTGAAGTAAAAGCTAGACCTCATGAATGGTACGAATTACCCTACCTTAATCAAGATATAAGAAGATTAAAAAACAGAATAAAAGAAATTGAGGAATTGGAAGAACTACAATTTGAAGATGTTACCTTTAATGGTGGCAAAGCAATATTAAATAGAGAAATAAACAGATTACAGCTTTTATTTGATGCTATACCAGATGAAGAAACAAGAACTACATTAAAGAAACATGGTTTTAAATGGTCGAGATATGAACAGGCATGGCAAAGATTATATAACAAGAATGGTATTTATGCAGTTAGATATGTTGTTAAATTAATAAATGAAAGAGGCGAAGAAAATGAAGCAAGTTAGACCTTACACTTTTATTAAAGATAAAGAGAAAATGAAAGATTTTCTAAAACTAAATAAAGAGGACTTTTTAAAATCATATAGTTATTTATATGAAGAAGAATATGATGCGACAGTTTGGGAATATATAAAACATACTAGAAATGCTTATAAAAGACAGATTTTAAATGCTTAATATTTATGTTATGATGCTATGTAGCAATACTCTCATATATTGAACTAGAGAGGCTACATAGCCTTTACAGAGGACATATTTATTTTTACAAAATTTTTTTCGCCGTAGTATATAAAACAGCTTAAAATCGAGCCTAGAGAACGACAGATAGGATATAAGAGTTTTTTAAGACTAAACCATATCTGGCATAGTGACATAGTGAAATCCCAATAATTTATGGTGTTTTAGCAACTATTTAATTTTTGTTTCATAAATTGATAGTATATTTATATACTTCGTATATAAATATAACAGACTTCATGCGAAATTGATTTATTAAACTTATCAAAAGTTTTTTGTAAATTATTGATAGTATATTTTAATACTTCGTATTAAAATATAACCTAATTCATATAAAAATCATTCTAGTTAATATTAAAAAAATATTATATACTAATATACACCTGCCATAGTGGCATAGTGGCATAGTGAAATTCCAATAAATAAGCTAGTCCTCATCATTGGCTAGCTTATTTATTATTAAGTCATTATGTGTTGTCAGATGCTGTCTGTTCATTATCTGTTTTTTGTTCTTCTTGAGTTGTTTCTTCCTCATCTAGTTGTTGTTCATCATCTGGCTTTTGTTCAGCCACAATTTGCTTCCAAAGATAATCTTGAAAAGATAATTTTTCTTTACCTAAAGTATAAGACTGATAAACATCATCTTTCTTCGTCTTATCAAAAGTAGCATTAACATAATACCAAGGTCTGTCACCATCAAAGGAAAATCTTTCTGTCCTATACCCTAAAGCTAAGACTTGTTTACCGAATTGTGCATTATTCAATGGCTCATAAAAGTTATCGTAGCACCAATTCTGGTATCTTTTATAATATTCTGTTTTACTTATAAAGGTCTTAATTTCAAACGAATTACAGAACTCTAATGTATGGTTTTCTTGTATAAAGTATCTTTCTGTTTCCCTCTTTACGTTATCTGGAATAGTAAATTTACCATTCTCTAGCACTTTTTCAAATGCTTGTATAGCCCTAGTTGCAATAATTTTTAATGCCTCTGGCTTACACAATTCGTCTACTATATTAATGTTACGATTATTGTTATCATCTGTAAACGTTGCATTGAAAGGAATAACAATAAATCTGTCAGTAAGATATTTCCCTGTCCCCCTAAAATCTATTACCTCGTTTACTGAAAATAACATAGTAGCATAAGGTCTAAAATAAGCATTTACTATTACATTGTTATTTTTTGAAACAGGCTTAAAAGAAGAAAAATTATTTACTTTTTTTTCATCTATTGCAATGGGTTCTCCTGATATAATTCTTGTAAGCAAGGATAAATTTATGTATTTTATATTTTTTTGGTCCTCTGCAATATTTACTGTTTTTTGACTTAACTTTAGAACAGTAGACTTACTCCCTGCTTTACTACCTGATAAATCTTCTAAATGTTCATGAGTACAACTATCATCTAATATTTTTTCAATAACTCTGAAGATGGTTGATTTTCCATTTCTTCCAAGTCCGCATCAAAGCAAAGGCTTTATTCAACTTCGAAGTTTCGGCTAAAGAATAACCTATCATTTCAATAAGTAAATTTTCTATGCCTTTATCATGGCAAGTAACACTATCGAAGTAATAGTCAACTGTGTCCGATGCTTCGGAATTAGTCGAAAGGACACTAGGATCATAATAAGGTATAACTTTCTTTGAAAAAATAGGATTAATTCCTTTCTTATTACACTCATCTGTTGGAACAGCAGTATTACTGGTTTGTTCCACACTGTTTAATTCCTTCATCTCTTGTTCTAGGTCTACATCATTAATTTCTGTGTTGACTTCTTTTGTTTGAGTTTCATTGTTTAACATAAAAATTACCTCCATTCATTTACAAGGGTGGTTTTTGTACTAGATACAGAAAACCACTCTTGATTTTCTAATAAATTATTGTTTGAGCAGTCTAGCAACTCTCATTTTTATCTCTTTTGGTCCTGTACCATTCTTTTAGCGCCCCGCAACTCAACAGCTTTCTGCTTTGCATAGTTTTCAGATGGAAAGTCAGGCAAATTGAATATTCTCTGTGCAACTTGCTGTGAGCATTGCCTTATTTGAGCAAATTCTTTTATTGTTATGAATTTAATCATGTTCGTCTTGTCTTCGAGTAAGTCCAATTTTTCTAACATCTGATTTAGCTTTTCTATTTGAATGTCAATGTCTGTTTGAAGATTTACAGTCATGTTTACCACCCCCCCTTAAAAATATTATTATCGTTTTTGATAACTTCAACTTGATAATACCATTTATTTTGACTTTGGTAAAATAAAATAAGGCAAGAGGTTTATGTGCGTATTGCTTATCATTTTTGATAAGACACATTGACATTATTCTTGTTATGATTTATAATTACTATAGTTTTATTTATAGGAGGAAAATCATGGATAATGAATGGCTTGAATTAAGGGACAAGCGAAATAAATTAAAAAAGTCTTTAAATAAAAAAATTGGACAAAGACTAAAAATTCTTGCAGAAGAAAATAAAATGACTAATACTGATTTTGGAACAGCAATAGGCTTACTTATGGGAGATAAATCAAAAGAATCAACAGTTAGTAAATATTTTTCTGGTGAAAAAGAATTAGATATATATACCATAATGAAAATATCTCAAAAATTCAAAGTAAGTGTAAATTGGATATTAGCTAAATTACCATTAAACATAAGAGAAGATAAATATTATAATGTTTATAAAGTAACTAGATTATCTGAACATTCTATTGTTATGCTACAATTATTAAATAATGATCCTTTTATAAATAATCTTTTTGAATATTTATTACGTAACAACACTTTTTTAGAGTTTCTAATAAGTATAAATAACTACCGACTTATGAACATTAAAACAAGAAATGGAAAAATTTTATATCATCTCTCAAAAAAAGTAGAAGCTATAAAAAATGATGATATAGAAAAATTAGAAGAAATTAAAAGGTTAGAAGAACAAGGGATGACAATTCTTGAAGAAAGAAGCCCTCTATCAATGGAGGTAAATATATCTCAAGATTATTGTAAGGAGCCTTATATAGAAGTAACACTTGAAGAAGCTCTTGATGGTGCATTGCTAAAAGTTTCTAGATTAGCTGAACAACTTGCAAAAGAATTTACAAATCAAAATGATACCAACGATAACAAAAAGAAAAAATAAATGTTATATTATTAGTAAAAACGGAGTAAATCTATGGAAAAAACTAATAATGAAGAAATTTATAAAAGACTTGGATTAACTGAAAAATCAATCGAAGTATTGGAAGATTTAAAAGCTAGAGAAACTAGATCAACTACAAATAAAAGAGCATTTGCAAAAAGAATTGAAACTATTAACTATCTATTAGAAAATGAACAGAGTTATGGTATTTTAGGGTATATTTCTCTGTTTTTATGGGATGAGTATAAAGGTGTATTTGAAGTATTAGAAATAAATTCTGGGAAAACACTTTGCTTTACCGCTTCTAAACTACAAAATACTTTTATGTTTGATATTGAAAAAAATTTAAAGAAATTAAAAGAACACATAAAAGATGAAAAAATAAAAGATGAATAAAAAAAGCAGGGAATATTTTTTGTATAAGTTGCTAGACTGCTCAAAAAATAATTCCCCTAGAAAATCAAAAAGAGTGACTTTCTATAATTTATTATAGTACAAAAAGTCGCTCTTGTAAAGGAGTGAATTTTCATTATGGGAAAAAAGAAAAGTAAAGGAAATGGAGAAGGAACAATATATGTTAAGCAAAAAACTGGCTTATATGTTGGTCAATATGTACTAGATGGAAAAAGACATACAGTTTATCAAAAGAAGAATGAAAAAGCAGGAGATTTTAAAGCTAGATTTAATAAAATAATAACAAGTATAAATGATGGAACATATATAGGTAAAAGTTCTGAAACATTAGAAACAATTATTGAAAGACACATTGAACAAAAGAATAAAGATGGAATAACAAGTAATAATTCATATAAACGTGATAAAGAAACTCTTGAACAAATAAAAAAATGTTGTTCTAATTTTATTTATAAGCCTGTTCAAAAGGTCACTTTACATGATATTGAAAAGTCCAAAGAAGAGTTGAAGCAGTATAAGAAGTCTGGAATTGATAGAGCTTGGAGATTATTATTTAAAGGCTTTCGTATTGCTTCTTCTCCCTCAAATAGATTAATACCTTATAATATAATGGATGATGAAAACTTGAAAAAGCCAGTATCAGTAAAAATAACAGAAAAAGTAAAACCATTGACAGTTAAAGAAGAAAAAAGATTAAATGACATACTAGACAATGAAGAAAGAAATCACCCATATAGAAATATAGTTAAATTAGAACTAATTACAGCTATGAGAATTGGAGAAGTATTAGCACGTTCAAAAGATAATATAAATAAAGAAAATATGACACTACATATAGACAATACTTTAACAGAAGATGAAGAAGGCAATATAATTTTAGGAGAACATACAAAGACATATAATAAAACAACTGGAATTGATGAAGGAGTACGTAACTTTCCAATTAGTGATGAAATAAACGAAATTATAGATGAACAAACATCTAAAAAAATAACAAACATTTATGGTTTATTATTTTGGGATTATGAAAAAAATACTTTTGTAAGTCCAAAAGAAGTTAATGCATGGTTAAGAAGATTAAACGAAAAATATAAAATATCAAAAACATTACATAACCATAGATTAAGACATACTAGAATTACCAGATGGAAAGAGGCTGAAATGGATATGAAGGCAATACAATATCTTGCAGGTCATGTAGAAGGAAGCGAAATAACAGGTAAGGTCTATATTGATGTATCAGAAGACTTTGTATTTAAGCAACTAAAAAAAGCACTTTAAAATCTCTATTGCAGTACTATTGCAGTACTTTAAAAAAAAATCTAAAAAATAAAAAGAGCGTAACCCTTGTTATAAGTGAATTACGTTCTTTTTGTTTCATATTTAGTGTTTGGTGCAGATGGCCGGAATCGAACCGGCACGGGTGATTAGCCCGCAGGATTTTAAGTCCTGTGCGTCTGCCAGTTCCGCCACATCTGCATTTTTAAACTGGCAAATGTCTTACGACATTGATTATTATAATATGCTACATATGATTTGTCAATACTTTTTGTAAAAAAACTTGGTATTTCAATATAAGTTTTGATATGTAAAATTTATTTTAATAATTAAAATAAAAAAATAATTAAAATAGGTTATATTTTTGATTGTTATAAATATATATTAATATATGATTTAATCTTGAGTACACAAAAACAAAACTTCATCTAATATGTATTGACTTTTTAATATTTTTTTGCTATTATAATAAAGTCTGATTATTGAATTGATATAATAAAAATATTTAGTTGTGAAAAAAGAATTTTAACATATAAAATACTAAAGACATATGCAGGTATAATTTAGTGGTAAAATACGGCCTTGCCAAGGCTGATTCGCGGGTCCGATTCCCACTACCTGCTCCATAGAAACTTATTAATGTTTATATGCAACTATAAATTTAAATATTCGGCGAGTTAGCCAAGCGGTAAGGCACGAGTCTGCAAAACTCTGATCATCGGTTCGATTCCGATACTCGCCTCCAAAGGAAAGTGTGCAAGCATTGATAAATCAAAGTTTGCACACTTTTTGCGTTTTTTGAAGTTAAAAAATGAATATAGCATTTTCAGTACTTTCAGAGCTTAAATTTTCTAATTTTTCTAAAATGAACTTAACACAAACTTAACATTTGAGCTTTTTTATACTTAACATATAAAGAACTAAAAGAATACTATCAAAGTTTACTTACTATAATAACTTTTTATTAAATAATTCTTTAATCTGTCAAAATGTATTATTTTAAAATTTCTATCAGGTGATTCTATATTTAATTCCATTATTTTTGATGTTACCATAATATGTTCTATTGTATAAGAAGTATCAGCTTTACAAAATGTAGTAAAATCACCTAAATTTTCATTTTCAATTCTAATTCTTTTTTCAAATTTTTCAATATATCCTTTTTTACTTTTAACGAATTTTTTTAAATCATTAGATAGTCTGGATTCTGTCAATGATGTTGATATAAATTTTGCTTCAACATCAAATATAATATGTTTATCACAATCTACAATTATGATATCCCATTCATTATCATCAATATTCTTTCTTCCAAAAATATCCTTTGTTTTTCTATTTGTAAATACTGTTCGGTTTTGAATTATACTTTCAAATGTTCTTAACACATCTATTTCAAATAGTTTTGATATATTCTCAATGATTTTATCTACTTCTACTAAAATATTGTCTTTTTCCTTACATATATATGGAACTAGCCATATAGAATGTACATTATTCCAATAATTTTCAGAATTTATAATAAAGCCTTTTATTATTATATAATAATCTCTCCCTATATCTACTATCGGGACAGTATCTAATCTATATTTTCCACTATTCTTATATAATTCTCTTTCATTAACATCAATGTTATATTTGGTTAAAACGCATTCTTTATGAAAAAGTTTTAAATCAATATCTTTATATGTATCTAGTAATATGGAATCAAATTGTTCTTTTAAAATTTTGCTTTTTACTAAGTTCTTTTCAGTAGAACTATTAATTAATGTACTCATTAAATTACAATAATTTTGAAACGATATTCCTTTTTCTATAAGAAATGCATTATTAAAACCTTTATTTTCTTTTTTATGTATTCCAGAATCATAATTAGCATATGAATTATTTTTATTAGTGCTATTGTTCATATTATATACTACTGTACTTATTGAATCGATATCATTAGGAAATACTTGGAAGGTAGAAATTCCATTTTCATAATTTTTAGAAAATTCGTTTCTAGAATTATAAAATGTAAAAATTGAATAATAATATAGTAATATTATGAATCTCTTATAATAAAGATTTCTAATATTAAAGCATATTTTTCTATTATCTTTTATAATTGCTGTTTCTATCATAGACTTTATTTTTTTTCCCATTAGGTCTGCAACAGAACAAGGATACGTTATTTCTCTTAATATATCTTCATCTGTAATATTTTCTAATTTTAAATTAGAATTCATAATTCTTATTTCTTCTAATTTTGAATATATAGAACCAAAAAACAATATTATTTGTTCACAACTATATTTTTTATATAATTTATTAGTAAAAAATTCAAAAACCTTTAATATTTTTTTGAATTTTTGATGAATAATTTCTTGATTATCTATATCATTAAATCCAAAAAAGTAATGATTATTAAATAATATAAAATCTTTACTTAATCCTAATGAAATTAGAACATTTTCACAATATTGAAAGTTTGTATCATTAATATTTATATTTTTATTATAAAAAGTTTATCATTATTTATTAAATTTTCCATTAATTACTCCGTTATTTATATTTTAATTAAAATAATTGTGTATCTGCTTGTATCTTCTTAAAAAATGTTATATAGTATTATTTATAGAAAATGAGATAAGTAGTTGTGTTGCCACTTTACTAGATAGCTTGCTATCAGAAAGTGAGGTGGTGTTTATGAGTTTTATATTGTACTTATTAATTACCTTAATGGTATCGTTGACCATAAACGTAGCCTTATTGACGATTATATACATACAATATGTTAATAGAATTTTAGATAAGGAATAAAAATAACAACACATTCTACTTTTTGACCGAAGGGAATGTGTTGTTATTGCTATGGTTTCTCATTTTCTATTCTTATTATACACAGATTTATTAATTTTGTCAAATGTGAAAATTATATGATAGTGTAAAATGGTTTCGGAATGGAAAAAAAGAAAGTCCTTTGATATAATT
>CAMUDX010000016.1 GCA_947087745.1 uncultured Clostridium sp.
ACTGTTCATTTATTTTTTTATCAATTTTTTGTTGCATTAGCATTTGAGATTATCAGATTTTTCTAAAATCTATTGACATTATTTGTATTCTCCATATATAATAAATAGGTGAATACTAAAATACATAGTAGTTTCACAATATTTTAAGAGAGGAAGCGTGATAATAATAAAATGTTCTCACAACTAATAACATTAGTAATATTAATACTATTAAATGCATATTTTGCAATGTCTGAAATAGCATTTATATCACTAAATGACACAAAAATTGAAAAACAAGCCAGAGAGGGAAATAAAAAGGCAAAACAAATAGAAAAAATGCTAAAAAATCCAAGTAAATTTTTAGCTACTATACAAATAGGTATCACCCTTGCAGGATTTTTATCAAGTGCTTTTGCAGCAGATACTTTTGCAAGCATGTTAGCAACAGCATTGAATGGTGCATTTCCTAATATATCAATAGAAATATTTAGAGGTATATCAATTGTAATAATTACAATAATTCTATCTTTCTTTACTTTAGTATTTGGAGAATTAGTTCCTAAAAGAATAGCAATGAAATATTATGAAAAAGTTGCTTATGCTACAATAGGTATAATTAGAACTATTTCTATAATAACTGCTCCTTTTGTAAAGGTATTAACTTTTTCAACAAATATAGTTTCTAAATTATTTGGAATTTCTGAGCAAGAAGAAGAAATTGTTACTGAAGAAGAAATTAAAATGATGATTGATGAGGGCGAAGAAAATGGAACAATCGATTTAGACGAAAAAGAAATGATTCATAATATCTTCGATTTTGATGATAGAACTGCATCAGAAGTTATGACTCATAGAATTGATGTTTATGCAATAGATATTAATTCTAATATAGAAGATATTATTAAGGAAATAGATGAGTATAAATATAGTAGAATTCCAGTATATGAAGAAACTATTGATGAAATCAAAGGTATTCTATATGTAAAAGATTTATTAAAATATTACAGTAATGGAAAAACTATTAAAATTAAAAATATTATTAGAGATGCTTATTTCGTTACAGAAAATAAGCCAATAAATGATTTGTTTAAAGAACTTCAAAAGAATAAGATGCAAATGGCTATTGTTATAGATGAATATGGCGGAACTGCTGGTGTTGTCACAATGGAAGATATTCTTGAAGAAATCGTTGGTAATATTTTTGATGAATATGATGAAGTTGAAGATGAATATCAAAAAATAGATGAGAATACTTTCTTAATTAATGGTAGTGTTTCTATTAATGATTTGAAGAAAATTTTACCAGTAGATATTCCTGATGGAGATTATGAAACATTGTCTGGATATTTATTAGATTTGATTGGTAGAGTTCCAGAAGATGAAGAACTTCCTATGATTGAAACTGATAAAGTTATATATAAAATTGAAGAATTTGAGGATAAAAGAATTTTATGGGTTAAGGCTTGTATAGTTAATGAAGTTCCTCAAGAAGATAATGATAATGAAGATGAGGATAAAGAGTAGTTTGAAAACTGCTCTTTTATATATTGTGGATATCCTATTATATTTTTAAAATACTTGTAATCAATTATATATTATGTTATATTTAGTATAAGGAGGTATCATTATATAATAGATACAATTGTATTTATTATCACTTACAATCCCTGTATCAATGAAACCATTTTATATTTTATGGAGGCAAAAACATGAGTTACGAACTTAGTAGAATTCTTCGAAAAATTGCAAAAGAAAGTAATGGTCAAGTGACAATCAAGAAAGTGCCACCTGAAAGGAGGCCCACAGCAGAAGGTATTCGGGCGTTAGACAGAGAAATTAGGGCACAGATAGATAGGTATCACTGCAGGCATTAATAAGTAAATTGAATAAACAAGGCAGTTGTAATTAGTGTTGTTCAAAGAGCTTACAGTTTTTGTTGTAAGCTCTTTAAATATACTTTTAAATACATCTAAATGTTACAAATAATTGTTAATATTAAGTTGTTCGCTTGTATTATAAAGAATTATGTTGTAATATAATAACAACCTTTCGCTGTCAAAGGTAGTTCTTACATAAGGACGGAAAGGGGCAATTACAATGACACAACCTGACCTTATTCTAAAGCTGATTGAACAGTTAATAGCTGAAAAAGAAAAAAACATCAAACTTCAATCACAATTAGAAGAATACAAAAAAGGTAAAGACTAATTGTGTCATACATAGTCGAATGGGGAAATTTGTTACAGGATTCCCTCATTTTTGAGCATAAAAAAAATAGATGTAGTTACAGATACATCTACAGCAAACAATATACACAACCTGACCTAAGGTACATTGTTTAATGTAAATATATAATAACATCTTTTTATTGATTTGTCAAATGAGATTTTGAATAGATAGTGTAAAATGGTTTCGGAATATACAAAAAGAAAGTCCTTTGATATAATTAGTTTGAACAAAAAAAATATCAAAGAAAGGACTTTCTTATGAAAACTATTATATCACAAAATTTATTAAATGTGTTAAAAAATAAAATAATTCCTATAATTTCTTTAAATTTATTTAATGATGTGGAATTTTTATTGAATGATCTATTTGTTAATGATGGCTCAAATCACTATCTTAACCTTATTTATAAAATTCAAACTTCTGCTAGAGATATAGTTAAATCTATTGTTATCTCTACATTTGAAGGATTAGAAACTTCATACTTACCAATATAGAAGTATTGTGCAAAAGTAGCACAAATAAGAAATGAAGAAAATGAAACATCAAAAGGAACAAATTTAAAAATAGGAAATGATATGAAGCTAGCCAAATTTATTGAAAAAGAAATATTAGAAGTAAAAAGAAAAGACTTAACATGCTATAAATGAAAATCCAAAGGACGATTTAGATAAAAAATATTTATTAGAACTTTGTTATTCATTATTAGAAATATCAAAACAATATTGGTTAAATGTTGATATACAAGCTAAAATTCAACAATTAGAAAAATAAATCAGGAAATATTTTTTTCCTGACAATTTCCTGAAATAGCAGAAAAATTTACACAAACTTTAAAATACCTAAAAATTAAAAATGCCTATTTTTCAATAAAAAAGAGTACCTATACATCTTTATAGATACCCTCGAATGCCTGAAAATAGGCTACTTTTGGTCGAGGCGAGTTGCTATCGCCTCGCACTATTTTCTTTGATATTTAGTACTTTTTTGTGTTTGTTTTTAATATTGCGGAACAATTTTGCGGAAATTTTAGCTATTTTAATTTTCTAAAATTCTACAAAGTTCCAATAACTTTTCTTTAGCTTTTTAAGCTACTTGTGTTTCTGGCAACACAACTCCAAATATATTTTTATCTACTAAATATTGTATTGCATTATCAGTTTCTTTTTCAATAAATTCAGTATCTACATCAATATAATATTTCATTGTTGTTTCTATCTCTTCATGACCTAATATTTGTTTTAATACAACTGGAGCAATTTTTGCCTCTGCACATCTTGTTGCAAAAGTTCCTCTTAACATATGTGTATGAACATCCGTCTTTTTCTCTATTGTGCCTTTTTTATTTACATCTTCATAAACTCCAATATTTAACTTTATAGCTATTCTTTTTAAACAACTATTTATTGAATTTTCAAGATGCATTTTACCATTACTTTTGCAAAATAATAAATGTTCTTTATTTTTCACTTTGTATTCAAGAGATTTTTCTATTATCTTTCTACTTATATCATTTATTCTTAAAGTTCTTCTACTATTATCTGTTTTAGTTGTTTCACCTATTATTATTTTTCCGTTCAAATCCTTTGTTTGAGTTCTTCTTATATTTATTGTATTGTCACCTAAATTAATATCTTTTTCATAGTCTAAAGTTAATACTTCTCCTACTCTCATCCCTGTTGTTAATAACAATAAAAATAAATATTTATTAGGACATTTTTCATAACTTACTGAATTAAGATAATCTACTAATATTTTTTCTTCTTGAATTGTTAAGGCTTTTCTTTCTTTTGATACATACTCACTTTTAGGCTTATTCACTCTTTTATAACCAGACATAAAGTTTTCTTCAATTATTTTTTGATATTCTGCCTCTCCAAACCCCATACATAATAATTCATAATTTTGTTTAATAGTAGATTCTGAATATTTTGATAGTTTAGATAGATAATTTACAATATCTTCTCTTGTAACTTTTGCAATTGGCTTATTTGCAAATGGCTCTTTAGCTATTTGTTTCAAAGTATCTGACTTTCTTTTATGTGTTGATTGAATTATTTTATTTAATTTGTATTGTTCATCAATAAGTGGCTGTACTAAATCAACAAGTGTTTTATTGCTTTTTGTGATTATTCTCGGACCGCCATTTTTATTCAAGTCTAATTTATATTGCAAAGCATCACTTAAAGCAAGTTCTTCAGTATCTGCAACAAATGATTTTCTTATAGTTTTTCCTGTTGTTTGATCTCGACCTACTGTTAAAACTGCTTTACAAGTTTTTGAAACATAGCATTTTTCACAACCTTTGCATAATTCATATTGTTTTTCTTTTTCAATGTTCTTGTTTTGTATTTTTTTGTTAATCTCGCAATCGGCACACACATCTTTTTCTTTTTTATCTTTTATTTTTCTTGAAATGTAAGTACCTACAGTTATTCCCTTAAATTCCATAATATTGTTTCACTCCTTTTGATTAAATTTAAGGAAAACTATTGCTATATTTGGATTTTATGGTATAATTATATCAGTTAGGAAAAATTATAGCAATAGTTTTTCTTTCAGTTTTTAAATACATAGTATTATATGGAAGGTTTAAATCGGCTTATTTAAATCTTCTTTTTATCTTTAGTTTTCATTATACACTCTTCTTGTTTTAAAGTATTCTCTGAAACTCTCTTCAGAAATTTTAAAAGCTCTTCCAATTTTCACACATGGAAAATCTTTTCTATGAAATAGCTCTAAACAAGTTTTGTTTCCTATTCCTAATATTTTCATTACATCTGATGTTGTAAGAAAATTACAGATGGTTTGAACATTACTTTCCATACACACTTCTCCTTTCCTTTGTAAATTTCGTAATTTATATTTTTCTAATACCCTAAGTTACATGGGCTTTTGTTAGTCGTTGATATAAAATCAAATCTCTGGAATTTCACCACTACCCTATTAAGACTAGCTACATTCATTGCGTGCGATGGTACTTTTAAACCACTCAAACTGTGACTATGTAGGAGAGCATTTCTGCTACTATCTAACAACGGAAATATTCAATTTTCAATGTACTCTTGTATGGTTTTAATAAATACATTATCAAATACTAACAAAAATTATAACATGGGGTATTGCAAATGTCAATAGTTAGTGATAAAATATTTATAGAAATATAACAAAAGTTAGGAGAATTGTTAATGGAGAATTTGGAAATACTTACAGATAAACAATTTTACATAGATAAAATATCAAAACTTAAATTAATTAGATATACATCATTTAGATATAATCAGAAACATAAGGGATATGAATTTTACAATAAACACGAAGAATTAAAGTTAGGAGTTCAACTTTGTGATTTTATAAATACAGACTTTTCTTCTTATGAGCATATGAAGAGGTTTATTGAACAATATAGTCCTTGTACTATTGCAGAATTAGGAAATATACCTATTTATAAATTTTATAAAGATTCCGATTATGATGACTTAATTAATAAACTTATAGATAAAACCTCTAAAAAATTATCTAAAATTCAAAAGGGTTTTATAAAAGATATAGAATACATATATAACTTAAATGAATTAGAAGAATTAAACAATATGTCTCCTGCACAAAGATTGTACATATTAAGAGAAAGAGAACAAAAGGCAAAAGTATTTGAAATATATGAAGAAAGTAAAATAAATTTATGTCTTAATAATTTTGGAGATTTTACAAAATTTTCAATTACAAATGAAGAAGATGCACAAGAAATCGCAAAAGTTGTAAAAACTGAAAATTTGTTACCATATAATTATTTATGCAAAAATATTATTCCTACATTCGTTATAGAATTATTAGAATTAACAACAATAGAAAATATTGAAATAAAGAGATGTAAGAATTGTGGCAAATTCTTTGTTCCAGAAAATAGATCTGATGAATTATATTGTAGTAATATTTTTGAAAATGGAAAAACATGTAAAGAAGTAGGTCCATTTAAAGTAAAACAAAAATTAATGGAAGAAAACAATGATTTAAAAGTATATAGAAATGTTTATCAAAAATTATTATTAAGAACAAGAAGAAATCCTATGAATGATGAATATGAAAAAGAATTTATTGAATTTAAAAAGAAAAATGCAGAATTAAAAGAAAAGGTTAGTAATGGCAAATTAACACAAGAAGAATATATGAAATGGTTAAATGAGCAATAACTTGCAAATAAAAATAATATAAATTAAATGAAATTTATTGTTTTTTGACAGTTTTTAAAGTATAATGTTCTCATCCTTTCTAAAAGGAAATCTTTAAGGAAGGAGGTGCTATTTTACATGACATCATTCGAATTAATCTGGCGTCTTATAGTATTACTATTAAGTACATATGAAGACAAACAACCAGATGACAAAAAAGACTAGCGATAGTCAAAGAAGTGAAGAACTACCACTCTTCACTTCTTTTTTTTTGCAAAAAAAGAACTAAATGCTACCACACATCTAGTTCGTGCTATTCATGACATCACTTGAATAACTTAAGTTAAATATAGTATACTACTTTTTTTAGTATATGTCAAACGATTTTTTAATATTCGTGAAAACAGGTTGTTTTTAACATTTATATTTGTTATAATTCAATAAAATAAACTAGCTCCATTAATCCTAGACCACGAATAAATCGTAACCGTTAAAGTGCATTAGTAGAGCTACATTTATTGAATATATTGTATATTTGAATTTGAGAAAAGTCAATGAAAATCGTAAAAATATTAAAAAGGAAATGAAATTCCATTGAATATTAGAAATAAAGGAGAAAATTAATGAAGTATATTAATCAGAATAAATTAAACAAAATTAAACTAACAAAAGATAACTTTTATGTTCTTATTGATTTTGACAGAACATTAACAAAAGGAAATAGTATAAGCTGTTGGAGAATATTATACTATTCAGATTTGTTAGGAAACGATTTTAAAGAAAAATATGATAAAATTCATGATAAAACATTTCCAAATGAAAATGAGAGTAAGGAAATAAAGCAGAATGCTTATTCAGAAAGATTTGAAGAATATATGGAATTACTCAAACAAAAAGAACTTAATGATGAAATTATAAAAAAAGCAGTACAGAAAACTAATTTACAACTTCGAGATGGTGCTAAAGAATTTTTAAAGAAAATGTATGAAGCTAATGTACCAGTAATAATTATATCTTGTAGTATAGGAAATGTTTTAATAGAATATCTAAAATCTAATAATTGCTATTATAATAATATACATATTTATGCTAATTATTATAATGACTATGGAAAACATATATGCAATGTAACACCATACAATAAAAGCGAAATATCATTTTCACAAGAAGTGAAAGACAAAATAAATAATAGAGACTATACACTTTTACTAGGAGACCTTATAGATGATATAAATATGATAGAACAGGGCAGACTTGAAAATACTGTAACAGTGGGATTTTTAGACAAAAAAATAACAGAAAATTTAAAATTATATAAAGAAAACTTTGACATAGTATTAACAGATAATTCAAGCTATAGAGAATTAGAAAAAATATTAAATTAAAGAAGGATGGATTACTATTATGAAATTTACTATACTAACAGAAAATAGAAATTGTGATAATAATTGTATTAATGAAGATGGTTTATCTATATTAATTGAAATGAAAGATAATAAGGTGCTTTTAGATAGTGGAATAACAGATGCATTTATTAAAAATGCAAAAACTTTAGGCGTTAACTTAGATGAAGTAAATGTAATTGCTTTAAGTCATGGGCATTGGGATCATGGCAATGGATTAAAATATTTAAATTCAAAGAAAACATTAATTTTACATCCAGAATGTTATACTGAAAGATATAGCTTAAGAAGAAATATGGCATATGCAGGAATTAATGAAACTAGAGAAGAATTGTTAAAGAAATTTAAGTTAATTGAAACAAAAAATCCATATCAAATATTTGAGAATATATGGTTTCTTGGGCAGATTGATAGAAAATTTGAAGTACCTGTCAAAAATCTACCTACTGTTCTTAAAAATGGAGAAATAGACTACTTACAAGATGATTGTGGTGGCATTGCTGTAAAAATAGATAAAGGCATTATTGTATTCAGTTCATGTTCTCATTCTGGAATAAATAATATTATTGAACAAGCAAAAAAAATCACAGGCAAAGATAAAGTTGTTGCAGTTGTAGGTGGATTTCACTTAAAAGAAATAAATCCATATACACAAGCAATCGTACAATATTTTAAAGATAATAAAATAGAAAGAGCATATATGGGGCATTGTACATCAGATGAAGTAATAGAATACTTTAAAGAACAGTTAACTGGAATTACACAAGTCCAAAAATTATTTGCTGGTGCAGAATTAGAGATAAATTAATTGGATTTTACATTTTATAAAAAACATAAGGTTAGCATTAAAAATAAAGGAGATAACAGTATGTCAAAAGATTTTAAAGAAATAGAAAACAAACATAAATTATTGATAGAGAAAGCAATTAATACAATGAAATTAGTTGAAGATCCAAAACATTCTCTTTCTCATGTTTTACAAGTTGTACAGTACACAAAAGAAATTTTAGAAAATGTAGAAGCAGATAATGAAGTATGTATAATATCGGCATATTGGCATGATGTTGGGAGATTGGAACAAGAGAAAGGGCATGCATTAATTAGTGCTGAGTCATTAAAAAAGGAAATGACAAAATTAGGCTATGATTCAGAGATAATTGATAAATGTTATAAAGCTATTTATAAACATGGATGGAAAGAAAAACCAGAGACATTAGAAGGAATAATAATAAGAGATGCTGATAAAATTGATTTTGTGGGTATAGGTAGATGGGAGGAATGTATAAAAACTAACTGCAAATTCAGAAAAATATTGAATTTATTGCCCACAATGAGAGAAAAATTATTAAATTTGAAAACATCTAAAGAAATATTTGACAGGGAGATAGGAAATTTAGTAGTATTTTTGCATAACAAGCTTTTTAATATAGAATAGGAAATCAAAATATAAACTTGCCATTCTAATTAGTATAATCAAATATTAGAATAGGCAAGTTTAGTTTTATCTATTTCTTGCTTTTTTCTTTTTATCTTCCTTTATAAGCTCTTGTGCCTTTTCTTTAGTCTTTTCTTGTTCAATATATTCTTTTCTTAATTGCTCAAATCTAATAACACATCTACCACAAATATTAGTGCAATTATTGATAGTTGTTATCTTTTCAGTTAGTGAACCAATTTCTTTTTTGATTTCTGCTTTTTTAGTTTCATCAGTATACTTATTATATTTTCGCCATAAGTTTTCTCTTTTGCTTTTAAGTTCTGGAAGTTTGCTTTCGCATGAGGATTGATAGTCTTTTATTTCTTGTATAGTTTTAAAATTATTCCTAGCTAAAAAGTTTAGTTCTTCAAATATTCTAGTATTTTCTTTCTTTTGCTTAAAATATGCAGGTGTTAATTCTTTATATTCGTTTTTAGCAGGTAGTTTTCCAAATTTATATAAATAATGAACGTATAATCTGTAAAAAGAACTTGTTTTTAGTAAAAATCTATTTATTTTTTGACCTTTGTAAACTTTTCTATAATACTTCTTTTTAAAATTAGCAATAGGCAATTTTTCTTTGTTTTTATAATAAATTCTTTCTTTAATACTACTTAAAGAATAGTTTACTCCAAATGCTCTATTTAATCTTATATTTCTTGAAAAATAGGGAGATTTTACAGTAAAGTATTTTCCTTTATCATATATTTCATAACCTTTAGCATTTAGTACAAATTTAAAGTCAGAATACTTTTTAACGGATTTTATTGCCTCATCAATATCATTTCTTATCTTTTGCATTTTTTCATTGCTACGATTAAAATTATCAATTCTTTTATCTCTAAAGACTTTTTCTTGTTTAGCTTTTTCTGTTTCCACAATGGACAATCCATATTTTAAGCATAATCTATCTGAAATATCTTTCATTAATGCAATTTCAGAATTACTATTATGATATTTCATTCCATCTATAAATGAAACAGAATTTAAAACTAGATGATTATGCACATTTTCTTTATTTATGTGAGTACAAATGATTATTTGATATTTATTTCCCCATAATTCTTCAGCAAGTTCTTGACCAATTTTATTTGCTTTCTCTGGTGTTACTTCATTTCCTTTAAATGATTGAATTACATGATAACCTAATGTCTTATTTTCTTTATGGAAGAACTTTTTAGTAAGTGCCATTTCCTCGTAAGCAGTTTGTACAGAACAATTTACACTTGAAACTAAAATGCCATTATCAGTTTTATCTCCATTCTTACCATAATTTATAACTGCTTGTAAATTACTCTTGATTGTTTTTATTTTAATAACTGCCATATATCAAGCCTCCTTTTGTTATTCTCTTGAATATACTTTCTTTTGAAATTCTAAAATGAAACTATGAATAGTTTTATTTATATATTCTAAATCATCATTTCTAATATATCTTGCCCCATTTACTGCTCTTGCAATTTGGTTTATATTATTTGCTATACCAGAAATATCTCTTGTAAATTCTCTAATTTCTTTTGTAGGTTGTTCTTTTATTTTGTAACCCTTAATACAACTTCTTAAAAATTCGGATTCGTTCATTCCTGCTTTTTTAGATTTTTCCTTTAATAAATTTTTCTCTTGTGTATTTAAATAAATTTGTTGTTTTATAGTTCTTTCTCTCATAAATTTATTTGCTCCTTTCCAAAATTTTTTATAGGGGTTTGGGGAATAATTTCCCCATTTGAAAATTTCAATTTGAAATTTTAGGTTTGTATTTATACGGGAGTATAAATGCGTCGCTTGCTTTTAATATTCTAACAAGCAAAATTTGCTTAAATTTACCCCATTTTGTTTTAAAAACTACACAAAAAAAGAAGAAATTTCTTAAAAAATCTCTTCTTAATTTTTGTAATTTTAATCTCTTATTATTTCAATATTTTTATTATATAAACGTGCATTTTTACAACCTAATAAAAATAATTCTTTTTCTTCAAAACTTAATATATTAATATAAATTGATACTAACTTTTGTAGCATTTTACATTCTTCTTTGCTTAGTTCTAGTTCAAGTTGCTTTTTTTCATATACTTTTACCTCTTTTCTAAACATAAATTAATTCTTTGAATATAATTTCTTCTACTCTGTTTTTTATTGAGTTCATACTACTAACCCATTCTAATTGATTATTTGCTTTTAATTCTTCAGTTATATTTTCTTTCTTTGCAAATTGTTTCATTAGTAAATTAAATCTTTCGTTTGCAGTCTTATCTATTTCTAATAAATGACTTCTCAATTTGTTTTCAACCCACAGGATTGTATATTCTATTTTTTTATGCTCTAATAAATATTTTAATCTTAGCTTTCCATATTTACCAAGTTCATTAGCTTTTACACTAGCTGAATCAATTAAATTTGGGAAATAGTAATCGCCTTTTCTTATATATTCAATTCCGTTTCTTTCATCTATAAATCTTTCTTTTAATTGAACATTTTTCATAACTTTTATTCTCCTTTTTCTAATTTCTAAACATTACAATATAAATTATCTAGTTCTTCAGGTAAATAACTTCTTTGCTCATAATTTGAATACGAATTTTTCTTGCTACTCGTATTACTATAATTATTTTTATTATATTTATTATTATTACATCGTAAATTTTCCGACTCTTGACTCGTAGATTTTCCGTTTCTTGACTCGTAAATTTTACGACTCATAATTTTTGTATTTGATATATGATTGATTTTTCCAACATATATAATATTATTTTTTCTAAATCCCTGTCTTTTTTCATATATTAGTTTAGCTTCTGTCAATTGCTTAAATGCTTTCGTAACTGTCTTATCTGATAAATTTAATTTTTCTCCTGCTTCTTTTCTTGAAAATATCAAAAATATATTTCCTTCTTCATCAATCCATTCATTCTTTAGTGAAATAGATAATCTATCAAATAATAAGCCATACAGTAATTTACTATCTGAACTTAAATCTTTATAATATGCATTTACAAATAGTTCTTTTGGAATTTGATAGAAAACATTTTCAAGATATTCATTAGCTTTGTAAGGTATAAAATCCATAGCAATAATTCTCCTTTCAGTTTTTTATTAACAACACTGAAAGTATCTAAATATCAATAAATTTTGTTTTGCGGAAATTTGCGGAACAATTTTTAAGGTATAAAAAAGTTTTGCGGAACATTTTTCTGAACAAAATATTCAAATTTTAGAGAATTTTAAAACATTTTTTAGAATTAAAATAAAAAATACTATTCTCTAAAATCCTTAGAAAATAGTACATTTACATTCTTTTGGCTTTTCATAAATTCTTACGAATTTTACTGAAAAATAGCCATTTTCTGGTCGAGGCGACAGGGATCGAACCTGCGACCTCATGGTCCCAAACCACGCGCGCTACCAACTGCGCTACGCCTCGATAAAGTGATAAAATAAATCACTTATTAAATATAACATAAAATAAAGAAATATGCAACTATTTTTGAAAAAAATAATAAAAAACAAACAAAAAAATAATCAAATTACAGTTTTGTAACAATCATCCCCAAAACAAAACCAAGAACATTGCCAATAACAGAAAACTTACCACTATATAATTTATTTGCTTCTGGAGTTAACTCACCAGAAACAATATATAGCATAGCCCCAGCAGCAAAACTTAAACATATCCCAATAATACCATTTGAAATTTGCCCAATAATAGCCCCCAAAAACGCACCTATTCCTGTAGTAACACCTGATAAAATAACATAGAAAATAATTCTACCTTTACCCATACCTCCAGTTTTCATAGGAAGAGCCATAGAGATTCCTTCTGGGATGTCATGGAAACAAATTGCAATAGCTAAGCTCAATCCAAGTTTAAAAGAAGCACCTAAACCAGATCCAATTGCTAAACCTTCTGGGAAATTGTGTATTGCCAATCCGATACTAACTACTATACCAGTTCTTAGCATAGAATTAGATAATTGCATAGATTTATGATTAAATTTTTTTCCAACTAAAACATCACAAAAAAACATTCCAATAATCCCCAAAAATATCCCAACAATTGTATTAGATATATTTCCAATTTCCAAAGATTCAGGAATTAAATCAAAACATATAACTGATATCATCAATCCAGAAGCAAATGATAAAATTGAACTTAAAAATCTATTCGAAACCTTGTTTAAGCTTACTCCTATAATTCCTCCTAAAGTAGTACCAAAAGTTCCAAAAAATAGACCTAAAATAGTTATTTTTATTATCTCATTCAAAATAAAACTCCTTATGCACTTTTACTTTTTAAAAGTATATGCATAAGGCATTAATTTTATTCTTCTTCACCTTTCAGTTTCTCTGCTCTATCAGCAGTAATTAAGTTATCTATCATTTCATCTAAATCTCCATTTAAGAAATTTTCCATTTGGTAAATACTAAATCCTATTCTATGGTCTGTTATACGACCTTGTGGATAATTATATGTACGTATTTTTTCACTTCTATCTCCACTTCCTACTTGACTCTTTCTTTGATTTGCAATTTGTGAATCATGCTTTTCTTTTTCTTGCTCATATAATTTTGAGCGTAACAACTTCATAGCATAATCTCTATTTTGGAATTGTGATCTTTCTGTTTGACATTCTACTACTATTCCAGTAGGAGCATGTATTAACCTTACAGCTGATGATGTTTTGTTGATGTGCTGTCCTCCTGCTCCTGAAGCTCTAAACACTTCCATTTTTATGTCTGCTGGGTTTATATCTATCTCAACATCTTCTACTACAGGAAGTACAGCAACTGTAGCAGTAGATGTATGTATCCTTCCACTACTTTCAGTATCTGGAACTCTTTGTACTCTATGTACTCCACTTTCAAATTTAAATCTACTATAAGCTCCTTTACCTGTAATCATAAATGATATTTCTTTATATCCTCCTAGTTCTGTCTCATTCTCATTTAGTATCTCTAGTTTCCAATGCTTTCTTTCTGCATACATTGTATACATTCTAAATAATGTACCTGCAAATAAAGCTGCTTCTTCTCCTCCTGCTCCACCTCTTATTTCGCATATTATGTTTTTATCATCATTTGGATCTTTTGGTATTAACAATATTTTTAGTTCTTCTTCTATCTGTGGTAATTTTTCCTTTGTTTCATAAAATTCTAATTCTGCAAGTTCTTTTAGTTCCTTATCTTCCATCATTTCCTTTGCTTCATTCATTCTATTTTTTGTTTCTTTATATTCTTTAAATTTTAGTGCAATTTCTTCTATATTACTATGTTCTTTTATTAGCTTTTGCCATTCTGATTGATTTGCTATTATTTCTGGGTCACTTATCATTTTTGTAAGTTCCTCATATCTTTTCTCTACACTTTCTAATTTGTCAAACATACTTTTTCTCCTTCTTATTTTTTATGAGTATTATTATACTATACTTTTATGCCTTTTTCAATATTTATATCAACAAAATGAAAGTTAAAAAATATCCTAATTATCATTAGGATATTTTTATTTTTAATTTTCATCATCATCAATTGGTCCAAAAAGTTCATCAAATTTAGCTTCAAATTCCTTTTGTAAATCAAACTCTTCTTCATCTTCTAGCTCAGGTAATACTGGTGCTGGTATTTCATCTTGTTCTATTTGCATTAATATATCATTATCGCTTTTACTTTTCACTGCCTTTGCAGTTTCAACCTTAACTTTCTCATCTTCAAATAAATCATCTAATGATTCTACTTTAAGATTTTCTATTTCATTACCTGTCTTTTCTGGTGTCCATGGGTTCATTGGATTAAATTTTCTCCATTCGCCCCTATTTAATTCTTCTATATCATTATGGCTCACTTCACATCTTTCTAATTCTTTTGCCATAGGATGTTTAAAATAATAGAATTTGTCAGCTCTTATTGGTCTTAAACCTTTTACAAATATTATACACTCATCTACATCTAATCTTCTTAATTCATCTGGTGTCATCAATGCTCTCGCCATTACTTGATCAGATACACTTTTCCCAGTTCTGTGATTCATTTTATCTTTATTAACTGATATACTATCTCTTCCTATTGTCTTTTCTCCTAACGCTTTGGAAAAGTACTCTAATGTTTTATATGAGTTACTTCCTAAAAATAAATGCGTATCACAGTTTCCCATTATTGTTTCATATGATTTCTCGTATATTGCTTCTAATTGATCTAAATTTTGTAATATTACACTAAATGATATTTTTCTACTTCTACTTGTTGATATCTTTTGGTCAAAATCTGGTATTTGTCCTATATTCGCAAACTCATCTAATATGAAGTATACTGGCTCTTTTAATTTTCCACCTTTGTTCTCATCAGCTAAATTATATAATTGATTTATCATTTGAGCAAAGAATATAGTTAATATGAAGTTATATGCTGTGTGCGTGTCTGGTGATATTACATATACTGCCGTTTTCTTTGTTCCTATATCTTCAAAATTAATTGTATTCGTTGATGTTACTGCTGCTATTTCCCTTGAATCAAATTTTCCTAATTTTGATTGCAAAGTACTTAATATTGAGCTATATGTTTTGTCTGATGCAAGTTCAATTGATTTAAAATTTGTTCTTGCTGGATGGTCATATGGTAACTTATTTATTAAATCTGCAAGTATGTTTGTTCCAGTTGATTTACTTGCTGCTCTTACTAATTCTGCACAACTTGCTAAGTTTTGTTCCTCTTCTGGTCTAGTTGCTATTAAATAATATATTAAGGCTTTTAATAACATCTCTGCTGAATCATCCCAAAATGGGTCTGCCCCTCCACCATCTGACTTTTGCCCTCTTACTACTGTACTTGCTATAACATCTACATCTCTTTCTGAATTTATATGTAATAATGGATTGTATCCATCACTTTGTGATGGGTTTACTAAATTTAAAACTTTTATTTCATACCCATTTTTTTTCAAGTACCCTGCCGTTTTATCATATAATTCTCCTTTAGGATCTGTGAATACGTATGACCCTAACATCTGGTATGCATTTGGTATTGAGTATGACGCTGATTTACCTGATCCTGATCCGTCCTACTACCAATACATTGACATTTCCTCTTTTATCTTCTGGTAAATAATTTTTTTCACCCAATATTATTCCTTTTTTGCTGTCTAGTATTCTATATTGCTCGCCACCTGTACTCCAGTCACTTGATCCATGTTCTATATCTGTGTATTTATGCTTTGGAGCTGTCTTTATTAATCCTATTGTTACAAATATTAAATATATTAATGTTCCTCCTCCTAATGTTTTTAGATATTTGCCAAAATTCCCATCTCCTATAAGCTTACCTATTGCCTCAAATGGACTTGTTATAATGTTTTCTACAAATATAGTTATACTTAATTTTCCATCAATTACTGCTTGTGACCATGCATATGTTATGGGTGCAATTAATACTATGGCTAAAAATATCCATAGTATTAAAAATATTATTAAATTAACTCTATTCTTTTTTAGTGCGCCTGATAATTTATAATTCATATCATCACCTTTTCTTTAGTCGTTTTATTTACTATCTTTCATTTCCACCAAATAGTTTATCATATTCAGCTTGAGGTACTCCTCTTTTATTATATTCTATTGCTAAATCTAGCCCATCTCTAAATATATATTTCGCTGAATTTTTTGGTGGTAAATCTACCTTACTTTCTGCAGTTACCATTATTATCGTTCCTCCTTAATTAAGTTATAACTGGGACTCCTCCTAATAATTCAAAATTATCATTTTTCTCCCTGACTTCAAAAGCAAAATATTGCTTATTTGCTTTCAACTTGCATTTTCCTTTTACTTCATTAGTCTTTTCATCAAAATATACTAATGGTTTTATTTCTTCTGTTGTATCTAAGTCTATTATTGATATCGGTCTTTTTAAATTAGGTGTGTAAGAAAATTCTTTGTATACAGTTTCATCTGAATAAATAGTGTCAAATTTAAATGGCATAGGTTTTTTTGATATTCTGATTTTGTCATCTTCCAAAATACCATTATTAATAACAACCTTATCTTTTCCAAAAGATAAAATAAGTATTTGATTATTACTTTCTGTTAAGCTGTCTACATAGTAAGTCTTTTTACTGTTTTCTCCTCGTAATTCAGATGTACTTTTTAGCCTTTCTACAGTAAATTTGGGACCGCCTTTAACTGGTTTCTCTGTTTTGTTTATTTGATAAATTACTGTGTTTACATTCTTTGGATCTGTTATGCTAAAATGTTTTCCTTGCCACATCTCCATTGTTTTATTACACCCCATTTCTATGATTTTAATCCATAGCTTATCATTTGTTTCTCACACTATACATAATTATAATAAATTTTTGCAAATATGTCAATACTTTTATTTCATTTTATCACTTTATGTTTACTTTCTCCATTATTGCCTCCTACTTTGTATGTGCAAATTATCATGAACTTCTAGGATTAAATCTTGATATTTCATTTAATTTTTCAAATTCCTTTTTCTCTTCTACTGATAAATTCTTTGGTACCATTATTTTGACTTCCGCTATGAGGTCTCCTCTTGCTCCATTTCCCATTTTGTACCCTCTGTCTGGTATTCTAATTCTTTCTCCTGATTGTGTTCCTTGTGGTATGTATACTTGACTATAATTATCTATTCCATTTATGTCAGTTCTTGTTCCTAATGCAGCCTCCCAGGGTGTTAATAATAAATCTGTATATAAATCGTATCCCTTTAGTTTAAATCTATTGCTGTTTTCTATATTTACTCTTATTAATAAATCGCCATTCTTGCCTCCGTTTTCTCCCCTCTTTCCTTGACCTATTAATCTTATTTTCTCTCCATCTCTTATACCTGCTGGAACATCTACAGAAAATGTTTTTATTTTTCCTTCTACTGTTCTTAATGAAATCTTTTTGTTTTTCCCATAAAATCCTTCTTCTATTGTTATATCTATTTCTGTTTCTACATTCTCTCCTTTTTTTGCTTTGCTGTTTTTATGGTTTTTGTCGGCTTCTTGACTAGATTTTTCTTTTATTGTTCCAAAAAACATATTAAAAAAATCACTAAATACTGAGCCTGTACTTCTTTTACTTTCTTCATAATCTTGTCTTCTTTTTAATACATTAGTTGTCCACATTCTATCATATTTTCTTTTTGTAGATGAATTTGAAAGTACTCTATATGCTTCATTTATATCTTTTATTTTTTCTTCTGCTAGCCTATCTCCTATATTTAAATCTGGATGATTCTTTTTAGCTGCTAGCCTATATGCATTTCTTATTTCTTCAATTGTGACTCTATTTGTTTCTAAGTCCAATATTTTATAGTAATCCTTAAATATCATTTAAACATCCTCCCAAAATGGTAGTATTATTATATCAACTTTATGAAAAAAAATCCATAGTTTTATGGATTTTTTTTATTTTTCTTTGTTAAAATACATTATAAGATGCTCTATAGTATTCTTATTATTCTGTTCTAATACATCAAAACCACTTAATGAATATTTTAATGGTTTATTTTCTTTCACATCTAGATACTCACTAAATATATCATCAAGTCCTATTTTAAATATATTACATATTTTTACTAAATTCTCATATGATGGCTTTGATTTGTCTTGTTCGATATCACTTATATATCTTGGTGAACAATCTATTTCTTCTGCTAGTCTTTCTTGTGTATATCCATAACTCCTTCTAATTTTCTGAATATTTTTCCCAATTTTTATTTTGCTTATTTTTCTCATTTATACCACCTTTTTATTTGATTTTTATATATATTATCAAAGTTGTTAAAATGTATAAATGAATTATTTTCGTTTAATGTATGTTTTTAATTACTTATGCATTTTCTATTAATATATCTAATAACTTCGAATATTCTATTCCACTATTTTCAAAAAGCTGTGGATACATACTAATTGTAGTAAATCCTGGTAATGTATTTATTTCATTTATATATATTTCTCCTGTAACATTTTCTATGAAAAAATCCACCCTTGATAATCCACTTCCATCTATCGCCTTAAATGCCCTAATTGCTTGACTCCTTATTTCTTCTTCCTGATTCTTTGTAATTTTAGCTGGTATTAAAGTTTTTGATTCTTGCATAATGTATTTTGCATTATAAGTATAAAACTCTTCTGCTGATTTAATTTCACCTATACATGAGGCAATTACTTCTTCATCTTGTAATATTGCACATTCAACTTCTTTTCCATCTATGCCCTGTTCAATTAATATTTTTGTATCATATTGTTCCGCTTCTACAATTGCTTCTTTTAGCTTTTGTATGTCTTCTACTTTATTTATACCTACTGAAGAACCCGAGTTAGATGGTTTTACAAACATTGGGAATCTTAATTCTTGACATACTTTTTCACATATTTCTTCTATTGTCGCCTTTTCTTCTTCTAGGTATTCATCTACATATATATAATCCTCTTTTTCCTTTTTTATATATTTATATTTTGCTTGCTTTAAACCAGCTTTTTCAAAAATTATTTTTGTATAAGCCTTATTTATTCCAATTGATGATCCTAATACTTTACATCCCACATATGGTATTTTTATTAATTCTAGTAATCCCTGAATAGTTCCGTCCTCACCATATAATCCATGTAATACAGGAAATATAACATCTAATTGCTTTAAATATTCAATAATATTATTTATCTTTTGCATATATTTAAAGTTAATTTCCTCAATCTCTTGCTTTCCTGTATATTTATACCAGTTTCCTTTCTTGTCAATATATATTGCATAAACTTGATACTTGTTTCTGTCTAAATTCCTCAAAATTCCTTCTGCTGATTTTATGGATACTTCACTCTCTGTTGACATTCCACCAAAAATGACACCTAATTTTTTCATTCTTACTATCATCCTTTCTGTAATTTATAAAATCTTATCTTAGATTTTATCTTATTAATTAGAATCATTAGTTATTTCTTCCACAATATTAAAAAATTTCATTCCATTTGAAGCTTTTATTAATATCTCATCATTTGATTTCATAATACTCTTTATCCTATTTTTGACATCTTCATTACTACTTTCATAATATGTATTTTCTTTTTTCATTCCGCATTTTATTGCTTCATCCATCATATTTTTTACTTCATTTCCTGTGCATATCAATATATCTATTTTATTTTCTACTAATTCTTTGCCTACTTTTCTGTGTAACTCTTCAGAATACTCACCTAAATCAAACATATCTCCTAATACTGCTATTTTTCTTTTTGCACTATCTCTTCCCAAATATTCTATGGCTGCTTTCATTGATTCATGACTTGCATTATAACTATCATTTATTATTGTTATATCTTCTTTTAGTTTTATTATTTGCATTCGCTTTTTTGTAAGATTTGTTTGTTTTATTCCTTTTTTTATTTCTTCATCTGTCAATCCTAATTGTTTTCCTACTGCTATTGCACACATTGCATTGTATACAAAATGTTTTCCACTGATTGGTACTTGTATATCTATTTCTTCTTTTTCTTTATTATTTATGCACATAAATTTGCTATATTCTTCATATTCTATTATATCATTTGCTTGTATATCACTTTGGTTATCTATTCCATATGTTGTTATATTATATTCCTTTTCACTATTTTCGTACCATTTATGTAATAAATCATTATCATTGTTTATTATTAGCATTCTTTCTTGCATTCCATCTAATATTTCTAATTTTGCCTTTAATATATTTTCTCTTGATTTTAAATCTCCTATATGTGATGTTCCTATATTTGTTATTACTGAAATTGTCGGTTTTGTTATTTTAGATAAGCAACTAATTTGTCCTAGTTGGTTCATTCCCATTTCTATTACTGCTATTTCATGGTCCTTCAATTTTAATAGTGTGAATGGTAATCCTATATCATTATTTTGATTTCCTACTGTACTTAATGTTTTGTATCTTTGTGATACTACACTTGCAATCAAATCTCTTGTACTAGTTTTTCCCACACTTCCTGTTATGCCTATTACTGGTATATTATATAGACTTCTTTTATATGATGCTATATCTTGTATTGCTTTTATTGTATCCTTAACTTTTATTATTGTTTTTCTTTTATATTCTTCTATTTCTGCTTGTTCTATTTGTGTATCTTCATCTATTATTACTGCTTTTGCTCCGTTATCTAATGCTTGTTTCCAGAATAAATTTCCATTAAAAGTTTTTCCTTTTATTCCTACATATATATCTCCTTTTTCTATTTCTCTTGTATCTTTAGAAAAATTGTCGAATATCATTTCTTCATTTCCACTTATTAATTGTCCTTGAGTTATTTTTAGGATATCTTTTGTATTTACTTCTGTTTTCAATTAAGCATCATCCTTTCTTGCTTTTTGTTTCTTTTTAATTTTTCTTTTATGCATTATATTCCATTTTCTTATTTTTGGCAACCTAAATCCATACATAAAATAAACTAAAAAAACTGAGATTAAGAACTGCTTATGCATAAATTTTCTAGAATATAAAAAAATCCTAATTTATAAACGAAGGATTTCATTCATCTATAAATTAGGTATTCTAATAATTTTTATAATCATATTTATAATTATTATTCAACTGACCTATTTGCAATTTCTATAGCTTTACTTACTATATTTCCACAAGTTTTAGAAGATACGTTTGCCCAACTTCCACCATCTGCTTTAACTTGGTCGTATACTCCTAATTCTTTTGCAATTTCAGTTCTAAGGTTTTCAGATATCAATTTACTATTTCTAGACATTTTTATCTCCTCCTCGATTATATTTTAACCAAGAATGATTTTTTTACTTTGGTATTTTTATTTTATTAATGTTGTATTTGTAAAAAGTGTGATTTTTTACTATTGCAATTTATTCTGTTAGAGTTCCATTCGGAGTATTTGTAATGATTAATATATCTTGTTCTTCTCCTGTTTCTGCATTTACATATGCTAAAAATTCTATATCATTAACCTTTCCTTCAAACTCATAGCAAAATACCTCCGTATTCCACTCTGTAGGTATCATTGCCAAGCCTTCACTAGTAATTTCCAGTTTTGGATTTAATTTACTTTTTGCTTGTTCCATTGTAATATTTGCAGTTGGAATATTTCTTTCATGATGACAATTTAAATATCCACTTGTTTCTATTCCTAATATTTCTCCATCATCTAAAGCTATTTTGACTTTTATTAAATCGGCATACATCTGAACTCCATTTTGTTCATATGCATAATTTAGAGTCATTACTCCATTTTGTTTTAGATAGTAAGTTTCTTTCATATTGTTATAGCCTTTTGATTGCAAAAAGTCTGATACTTTTTGTATTGCTTCTGTATCTTCGATAATTTGTGTTTCTACATTTCTATTTGAATTCATTAGTACAATGTGTCCGCCTTTTTTGGAAATTGCTATACTGATAGAATTATTTTTGTTAGTCTCTACTAAAAATGTGTATACAATTATCTCTCCATTTTCTGATAAGCCATACCTTGTAACATTTTTTATACTGTCATTTCCTATAAATTCCCTAACCTTATTTTCTGCTGTATCTTCATCAATATCATCTCCTGTAAGCCCTAACTTTTCTGCACTTACTAAGTGTTCAGAAAACGCACCATCATAAATTAATCCAGAATATTCATGGAAATTTTCTTCTAAATTGCTAAAACTATCTTGTGAGATGTTACTTACTTCTTTTGCAAAATCAGTATTCCCATCTCCCATTAAATCCTTCCAGTTTATTCTATTACTGTTTATATCTTCTGATAATTGATTCAATACATTAGATAAATTTACACTATAATTATATAAATCTTTTAAATTGTTTAAGTCTTGTTCACTTAAATCTTCATTATTAATATTTTTCCTTGATAATGAATAACTATATTCACTTACTTGATTTAAAAATTTTTCTGCACTTTCTAATTCCTGACTTCCAATTGGTAACATTGATAAATATGTTTGTGCTAAATTTGCTTCCCTCCATACATGTGTTAATGTTTCTGCGGCATGTTTTGAATCTGGTAATATTAATGATTTTGCTAAATATGTTTTTACATTTTGTGTATAATCAACTAATTCAAAAAATGCCATATTATATGTGTTTTCAGTTGATACTGTATATGCTTTATGTTCTTGGTATAGTTTGTAACCTAATACTCCTGCTATTATGGCTAATACTATTATCGCCACTATCATAATTATTTTGCTTTTTTTCATATTTATTATCTTTCCTTTCTTTACCTTTGATATTTGTTTTTTTAATTTCTTATCTTTTTTCTCTGTAATATTTTATTTATTTTTTGTATCTTTTCAAAAATTTATTCATTTTTTGCCATTTTTTTGATAATTTTTTTGACATTTCTTATAAGAACTTAAAAACACACATCTCATATTATATTATGAGGTGTGTGCTTTTGAATAATAATTGTACTAATAATTGTTTTGGTTATGAATTAATAGGTTTATCAAGTTCCTTATCCATAACTATCAGCAAAGAGTTTAATTCTGAAGACTTAGGAATTTTAGGTGCATTTTTTACAACATTAGGTGATAATCTCGCTCTTCTTTCTGTTACTAAAGCAATTAATGAGTCTAATAAAAATGACAA
This sequence comes from uncultured Clostridium sp., assembly GCA_947087745.1. GTDB lineage: Bacteria > Bacillota > Clostridia > TANB77 > CAG-508 > CAG-269. The sequence goes on from CAMUDX010000016.1 coordinate 23,836, forward strand.
TTGTAATTCAAATGGTGAAAATAATTAATATATATATTATATTTCTCTTCTGCCTTCTAGAGCCTTCATAAGTGTTACTTCATCTGTATACTCTAAATCTCCACCAACTGGAATTCCATGTGCAATTCTAGTTGCTCGTATTCCTAATGGCTTTATCAGTTTTGCTAAATACATAGCTGTCGCCTCTCCTTCTACTCTAGGATTTGTAGCTAAAATTACTTCTTTAGCTTGTCCATCCATAAGGCGTGATAATAATTCTTTTATTTTTATATCATCAGGACCAATCCCATTCATTGGAGATATTGAGCCATGTAATACATGGTATACTCCCTTAAATTCATGTGTCCTTTCCATTGCAATTATATCTTTTACATCTTCTACTACACATATTAAACCTTGGTCTCTTTTGGAATTTGCACATATAGGACATGGGTCAGAATCTGAAATATTATAACATTTTGTACAATATTTTAAATTCTTTTTTGCATTTAAAATTGAAGAAACAAATGAATTTGTTTCTTCTTCTGTGCTGTTTAACATATGAAATGCTAATCTTACAGCAGTTTTATGTCCTATACTTGGTAATCTTTCAAAACTCTCAATTAACTTTTCAATTGATGGTGAAAATACTGACATCTTTTTCTCCTTACATTATTCCAGGTATATTATATTTTCCCATTGATGCAGATTGTGCACTATCTACTTTTCTTAATGCTTCATTTACACATGTTATTATTAAATCTTCTAACATTTCTACATCTTCTGGGTCTACAACTTCTGGTTTAATTTTTATTTCTTTTATTGCTTTTTCTCCAGTAACTTTTACACTTACTGCTCCTCCACCTGCTGTTGATTCAAACTCTTTTAATGCTAATTCTGCTTGTGATTTTTCTATATCTGCTTGCATTTTTTTTGCTTCTTTCATTAAATTATTGATGTTCATTCCACCAAATCCTCCCATTCCTCCTGGGAAACCTCCTCTTTTTGACATTTCTATCATTCCTTTCTTCTATATTTTTATATCTATTCTGTTATGCTAAATGGTATTCCATTTCCATTTGCAAAGTCAGATATTACCTTTTCATTATCTTTTTCTACTACTTCATATATGTTATTATCTATGTATTTTACATTCATTGGTCTCCCACATGCCTGTGATACTAAATCGCATATTTCTTTCATGTTTTGACTTGCTTCTAAAACTGTCTTTCCAAATGGTGTTAATCCATTATTAAATTCTATACCTATTGTATCTTCATTAATTTCTTTAGCAGTAGTATTCATAAGACTTGTATAAATGGTCATTTTTCTATTCTTCTTAAATTCTTCTACAACCTGTGACCAATAATCTTGTGTCTTTCCTAGTGGTATTTTTATTTTTGTTTTTTCTACTTGTGCTTTTGGTTTTTCCACATTTTGTTCTATATTTGTTGATAAGTTTGCTGTAAATTCTTCTGATTTTATATATTTTTCTAATTTTGTTAATCTTTGGGCTATTTCTCCGCTTCCTGTTGTTATATTATTTTGCTGTACTTCACTTATATCGTCTTGGTTGCATAATTTTATTATTCCTGCTTGAAATACTATTACTTTTTGAGTTGAAAATTTCATCTCGTTTTCTAATTCTGATAAATCATATATTAATTTTATTGCTCTTTGTTTCGTTATATTTTCTGATAATTGTTCAATTTGCTTTAGTTCTTCTTGATTATATAATTCAAGTTTTCCGTTTGCTTTATGTATTAATATATCCTTTATGTATTTTATTGTCTCCCATAGTAAATTGTTTAAGTCTTTTCCCTCCTCAAGTATTTTATTTGTGACATCTATTATTTCTTCTATATTATATTCTATTATCCCCTTTGTAATTCGGTATATATATGATTTCTTTGGTATTCCTACTAGTTCTCTTATTTTTTCTTCATCTATGTTGTTTTCACCATCTTGTATACATCTTTCTAATATTGAAAGAGCATCTCTCATAGCTCCTTCTGATAGTACAGAGACTATGTTAAGTGCTGCATCAGTAGCTTCTATTCCACTTTCTTTACATACTATTTTTAGCCTTTTTATTATATCTTCATTTGATATCCTTTTAAAATCAAATCGTTGACATCTTGATAATATTGTTGCTGGCAATTTTTGTGGCTCTGTTGTCGCTAATATGAATTTTACATGTCCTGGTGGCTCTTCTAATGTTTTTAATAGTGCGTTAAATGCGCCAGTTGATAGCATGTGTACCTCATCTATTATATATACTCTATATTTTGCTTTTGTAGGCAAAAAGTTTACTTCTTCTCTTATACTTCTAATATCTTCTACACTATTATTTGATGCTGCATCCATTTCTACTATATCTGTTAGAGATCCTGATATTGCCCCTTTGCATATTTCGCATTCATTACATGGCTCACCATCTTTTGAATTTGGACAGTTTATTGCTCTTGCTAATATTTTTGCTGCTGATGTCTTTCCTGTTCCTCTTCCACCATTAAATAAATAGGCATGTCCTACTCTTCCTGCTACTATTTGGTTTTTAAGCGTTCTTGTTATATGTTCTTGACCTACCATTTCTTCAAATGTTATGGGTCTGAACTTTCTATAAAGTGCTGTGTACCCCACTATTTTTCACATCCTTTATAATTTTCTTTATTCAAAAAAGGTGTGATTCCAATCTCTCTATGGAAAGCATCCACATAAAAGTGACTATTTATTGCTGCTTCCTTCCGGACCTGACAAGTTTCATAGGCTTCTATTGGCTACCCTCCATACAAAGATTAGTATCATACCTTTTGTATTATATACTCTATTTTCTATTTTTGCAAGTGAATTTTCTTATTTTTCAATCCTCTTGAAAACAATATTGCTTAAGTCTGTTATTTCTAAATTTGTAGTTTGATTATTTATTATATCTCCAATTGGTAATTCTAATGTTACACTTGCTCTATATGTCTTTTTGCTTATTAATTCTATGGTTATATCAAATGTTACAGTTGCTTTTAACTGTTCATTTGTTAATTCCGTTTCTCTTAATAATGTACTATAATTTACTTCTTCTACTTGATTTGATATGTATTCCCCTATTTTGTCATTTGCACATCTAAATACTACTAATCCTCCTTGATTTGATATCTGTTTTTTCTTTACATTAGATTCTAATTCTCCTGTATATATTATTTCTACTTTTCTATTATTTTCTGTGTTTGCAAATAATTCTCCTGTTTCTTCTGATGGTTGATATATATTTAATTCTCCTATATCTGTATTTCTTTTTATTTCAAAATTATCTAATTTTATTTTGTCTATTATCTCTGTTCTTCCATAGCTTTCATTTTTTTCAATGTATATGTATATGTCATTATTTTGATTTATGTCTAATGCCCACATATCTTCTCCATTTTGTTTTTCTGACCCTTCTGATGAACTTATTTCTATTATTTTGGTTATTTTAAATGGTAAGTTTGTTTCTCCTTCTACACTATATGTTAAGACTATCATCCCTATTGTAAATATTATTGATACTGTAATAATTATTATTAAACTTATTTTTAAAATCTTTATTTTTGTTTCTCTATTCATCTTTTTCCTTCTTTTTTAGTTTTATTTTTCTTAAGTCTTTAAAAAATTCCTTTAGTAATTTTTCACATTCTCCATACATTATTCCTGTTTCAACTTCTACATTATGGTTAAATGTATAGTCTTTAAATAAATTTAGCTTTGATCCAGCTGCTCCAGTTTTTTCATCCATTGTTCCTATATATATTTTCTTTATTCTTGAATTTATGATTGCACCTGCACACATTGTACATGGCTCTAATGTTATATACATCTCACAGTCTATTAGCCTCCATGATTTTAACTTTTTGCTTGCTCTTTGTATTGCCAAAATTTCTGCATGTTTCGTTGTGTCATATTTTGTTTCTTTTAAGTTATGTGCTTTTGCTATTATTTCTCCATTTTTTACTATTACCGCTCCTACCGGTACTTCTAACTTTTTGTATGCTTTTTTTGCTTCTTTTATGGCTTCTTGCATAAATTTTTCTTCCATATTTCTTAGTAGATGTAGCTTTAAAAACTATCATCTTCCTTTCATAATATTTTTTTGCAACTCTTCTCCTATTAAACATTTTTTTATGTCTTTCACTTACTTTTCACTTAGATTTGGCTTATTTTATTTTTAAAATTCTATGGTTTGTGGTGTGCCTAGGCGGACTCGAACCACCATCGGTCGCTTAGGAGAAACTCGGTTGCAATTTCAAATAGTGTTTGATTTTTTAAAAAAACTTTAAATATTTAGCAAATTCAAATGTTTTTTAAAATCATTTTTTTAATAGTAATTTGAATTTTTTAATAATTTTAAATACTATTTTTTAAAGTTCGCGACATTTTCGCGACTCACTATATAAAATTTCTGTCCTAACTCCTATCCTTTTGGACACCATTCTCTCGATAATTTTTTCATTATTCTAGAAATTATTTTAGCATAAGTTTTATAATTTTACAATAATAATATAAAAACAAAACAAGATATATTTCCTTATCATATACCTTGTTTATTATTTTGTTACACTAGTTTATACTATAATAGTAACTTATTTCATTATATGTCAAATGTTTGATAGTTTACCATACTAAAAATCTCTATACACTCAATTTTCTCTCTATATTTTTTACTTATTTAACATATTTATCTAACAAACTTTTTATTAATTGCCCTTTATCTGTTTGTTTTTCAAGTTCTTTTATAGTAATATTACTTATTTCTTTAGCAATATTACTTATATTTGATACTTTTAAATTTACTTTTTTTACATTTAATATTCGTTTTACTATTGGAATTGCAAATCTTGGCACACCTATTCTAGCTATTATTACATCTTCGATATTATTAACACCATAATAGATATACGATGGTAAGTTTTTAGCTTCATCTGTTTTTTCATCACCTATGATATTTTGATATATCGAAAATCCCCATGGCATAAATGTTTTCATTCTACCATTTATATATTTATAACAAATACCTAGTATATCTTCTTCATTCTGATTTTGATATTTAATATTCTTTGCAATATCTTTAACAGAATCTCCATTAACCCATCCTATTACAATTTTTGCAATACTTTTTGCGTCAAATTTACCTTGACCTATTAATTGAATATTAATTTCTGGTATTTTAGAAATCATATCTATTATTCTAGCCAGTGGTTCTACCTGTTTTGTTTCTAAAATTAACTTTGTTGCTTTAGTGTATTCCTGAAGATTTTCTTTTCCATATTGTTCAATAACTTCTTCTTTTAATCCTTTTACTAAACCTAGCATTGTACTATAACTGATGTCACTAATACTAAAAACATCTGCTAATTTTAAAACACTACTATTTGATTCTTGTAAATGTTCAACATATTTCGAAGAAAAGTTAACTATCTTTTGTTGTGCTTCCATAAAACCTGTTTTCCATTCTAACTGTTTATAAACTAATGAATTACTCAATATATTTCTAATTGTTGTAGTATCAACATCTTTTAAATTATATGTTTCTGATATGGTCAATATATGATTAATATATTGTAAAAAACTTGATAAAGCTACATTATTCTTTATAAGTTGAAAATTAAAATCTACATTCTCATATTCATCATCTAGTAACATATTTAAAGTCGAAAGAATTTCTTTAATATCATTTTTTATATACTTACTTAACACATTTTTTGTTTCTTTATTCGATTCTTTATAAGGTGTTATTATATGTCCTTCTGTATCCATATATGCCCTACCAGCTCTTCCTGCTATATTCCAAAATTCTGAATTACTCAATTCATGAATTTCTTTTCCTCCACCCACTAATAATGTTGAAAAAATGACAGTTGTTATAGGAAAATTCATTCCTTGTGCTAGAGTGGTAGTAGAAAATACAATTTTTATTTTATTTTTAAGTATGAGTTTTTCGATTTCTTCTTTTATAATTGATGGCATCTCCGAGTGGTGATATGCAATACCATAATCTAAACTTTTTATTAAAATATCATCTTCATCAAATTCAATTCTTATTAGATCTTTCAAATTTTCAATTTCTTCATCTTTTTCATTTATTTCTTTTAAATTATAAAATTCAAATAATTTATTAGTCATATTCTTACATACATTCTGTCCTTGACATACGACCAAAACTGAACCCAGTTTAACATATTTATCAACCAAAATAATAGTTCTTAGATACTTATCTATATTATTTAAATTAGTAGCACTTTTTATGTTTTCTATATTGTTATTAACATCAATAATTATTTCATCTTTTACAATATTGTTCCTTGCACTAGGTAAATATTCTATTTTACTTTCTGTTTTATTCTTAGTTAAAATATTACATCCTACATATTGTTTTGTTGGAGTCCATTCTAAAGTTTTAGACAAAGAATCTTGTTCATCCCCACCTAGCCATTCAGCTATTTGTTTATTATTTTTAATAAACGGACTTAGTAATAAATAGTTTACATTACTTCTTTTTTGCTTTATCGTTGCTAATAATAATTCTAATTTTCCTCCTCTTGTTTTATCAGAAATATTATGAGCTTCATCTATAACCAATAAATTTAAATTGTTTATTGCAACATTGTTTTGACGCACTAGTAAATCAAGTTTTTCTGGTGTTGTCACTAATATATCAATATGTTGTTGATTCAATATTTGATCTTCTATTTGATCTACATCATAAAAAGGTAATGCATTTTGTATATTATAATTAAAAACCTTAAAGTCTTCTTTCAGTTTATATATTGTTTGATTTATTAATGCATTAGTTGGAACAATATATGCTACTGTTGGTTTTATTGTTCCAAAAGTATTATTATGAATAGTATATAATATATATAATTCTGCCAATAATGATTTCCCAGAACTAGTTGGCATATTCAAAACAATACTTTTTTTAGCTGTTAGAATATCTAATATACTATCTCTTTGCGATGGTAATAAAGAAAGCAATAAATTTTCTTTGCTGTTTATCTCTTCAAAAAATTTATTAAATATCGGAGAACGACTTGCTATTCTCCAAATTGAATTATCACATAATTTTTTTAATGTCTTTCCTAAAACCTTGATAATATCATTTAATCTATCATTACTATTAAATTCCGCTATTTGCATTGCATTATATATATAAGTATCAATTGTATTATATATATTATTATCATTTCTATTTTTTCCACTAATAATGTATTCTGCTACACTTTGAATACTATAAAATAAATTACCTATTATACCTATAAAAATTATATTTTTCTCTTCTTCATCATTCCCTATATTTGATGATTGTATATCATTTAATATGCCTTGTATTTCTTTTATCAAGTCTCTTATTTCTTCAACATCTTTATTATTTGCAATTCTTCTAATTATACATAATATACATAAATATAACTTACTTTCTAATTTTTCAAACTTATTTTCTATCTTTTGATTTTTGATCTCTTTTATTTTTATTTTTAAATTTTTATCTACCATAGTTTCTTTGTCACAAACCATTGCATACATTGCATACATTACAATAATATAATCAATTTCAATATCACTATAAATATTATCTATTAAGTCATATTGTAATTTATACAACTCAAAAATTATATTATTAATTTTTATGATAACATTTTTATTTTTGATGTTGCTTCTATTATTAATAATATCAATGATGATATTTAATGCTTTAACAATCTTATTTATATCTATATTTGAATAAGTTTTTTTACTAATAGCTACATTATTTAATTCATTTTCTAATATTTCCTTTTCGTGGTCACTTAATGTTTTTATTATTTTAGATATTTCTTCTGAATCTTTACTAAACATTTTTTCTATATTTAGAATAAGTTCTTCAAACATTTTCCACCTCATCATATATTTTTTCTACAAATTCATCTATATCTGTATTAAATGCCCATATAATTCCCTTCATTTCAGTATTTTTAAAGTCTTTATTATTAAAATTTGAAAAATCATCTAGGCAGTATTCTTTGCATACTTGATTATTATTTCTGATAATAAAAGGAAAAAATACTACCTTGTTTTTAAAAAATGAATTGTTATCAAATTCATTTATCATTGAAAATAAAAACTCCACTATATTACATAATATTTTATCATCTTCATTGAATATTGTATGTAAACTCTCCAAATAATGCATTATTTCCTTTGTTGTTCTTTCATTCTCATCATAAAATGATTTATTAATATCTTCTAGTAAAGAATCTGCACTGGAACAAGGAATTTTATTATCTGATGATGCTTTAACTTCACAAATAACAAACTTAAATTCATCATCTTTCTTTCTAATTCCTGTAACATCAATTCCTCTTGCATGTTTATCTCTATCTATTATATCCATTGTCATTTTTTTATCTGCTTCTTCATAAAACAAACAATTATATTGTTTTTCTAGTAATCTTTGAGCCATAAATTCTGTTACTCTACTTCTTCGCACATCAAACCATTTTACTTTACTTTTTTCTGGAGATGTATGTTCAGAATATTTTTCTTTTATTTTTTTTCTATATTCTTCAGTTATTGTTGGCACATTAAAAGCATCTATAAAATTAGTTTTATGCATATTCATATTTTTAATTTTTTGATGCAACCAATTTTTTAGGTCATTAAGTTCCTCTTCTTTTTCTAAATCAACATCATATAATGCAACTTCTATATTATTTATTACTTGTTTATTTCTACAATTAAAATGTTCCATTATTTCCTCCATAATAACTTTATATTATTATACATATAAAGTTATTTATTTACAATTATTTTAATTAAATTATTTAATATTTTTTAGTCTTCAAATACAGAACATACTTTTTCATTTGTACATTCATCAGAATGTAAATATTTTAATGTTGTAATTATATCTGCATGCCCCATTAATTTTGATACAGTTGATATATTTAAATATTTATTATTATTTATTTGCATCGTGCAATAACTATGCCTTAAGCCGTGAATGGTAATATATTTCAAATTATTTTTATTTATAAATCGATGCCAACTATTAGTTAAATAAGGAAATCCCATTGAATAGCCCTTCTTATTTATAAATAAATTGTTAATATTTTTCTTAGCTATTGTTTTTCTGTATAAAAGATAATCTTCTAGTATGTGTAATACTGCTTTAGGTACTGGTATTGTTCGATAGCTATATGATGTTTTAGGCGATACAATTTCATACTTATGTTTAAATTTATTCCAATTCATATTTTTATTTATACTAATACTTCCTTTCTCAAAATTAATATCTTCTACATAAAGTCCAAGTAATTCGCATTTTCTAATTCCTGTAGTTATCATTAATGAAAAAATTGCATTAAAAATTATGTCTTCATTTTTTAATAATTTTAAAATTTCTATTAATTCTTCACTAGAATAAATAATTGTTTCTTTACTTTTTGGCTTTCTAACTTTAATTTTATCAATCGGATTATTAGAAATATATTCCCAATCTACTGCTCTATTAAACATATTTTTCATTACTTTATAAATTCTATAAATAGTTTTATCAGAAATATCTGTATACTTTGATCTTAAATCAGAAAAATACTTTTGTAATCTTAAAGTAGTTATATTAGAAATTTTTTCATCACCTAATTCTTTCAAAACATATTTATTTAATATGTTCATCATAGAATATGATGTTGTAGTTTTTAATTCCTTAAAACAATAAATTGAAAACCATATATTAACAAACTCATTTAAATTAGCATCATTTTTTACTTTTTTATTACTTATCAATGTTTTTTCTGACATTCTTATTTTTCTTTCTTTTCTTGCTTCTAATAAAGTATCAAATGTTTTAGAATAATAATAATTCCCACTTTTAATAAATAGCCTATATTTATTATTTTTTGTTTGGTAAATATATTTTTCTATTAAAATGCTTTTGTATTCATTTACTTGTTCCTTTAATGAAATATCATTGTTTTTTAATACTTCATCACGAATTTTTATAGCTTCCTCTAAATCACAATGAAAATACTTATCATAATGAATATTTGAATTCTTCTTTATAATTTTTATTCTATGTAAATTATCTTTTACACAATATATATACTTTTCTTTGCACATAACAAAAACCTCCCATAAAAGATTATACTCTTTTATTAAAGAGGCTTTTAATTATTATTGGTGTCCCCGAGTGGAATCGAACCACCGCTAGACCGGTCTTAGGAGGACCGCGCTCTATCCAACTGAGCTACGAGGACATTTATATATACAACTTAGATAGACAACCACTATTTTTCGACTATTTTTTGTCTAATTTTTCAAAACCTATTTGTTTTTTCTTAAATCTACTCGTTTTTTTCAAAATCGATTCGATTTTTTAAAAACTCTTAGGAGGCGACTGCTCTATCCTGCTGAGCTATAAGCACATATTAATAGATATTATAATTTATTTTTCTATAAAAATCAACACTTTGAAATTTATATCAGTAAAAAAGAGTAAATCTTTATGGTATTAGCAAATCTTTACTTATTATTAGTAAAATATGGTAAATGTATGACTTATCCATTTTTTCCTTTTTTTGACGTTCCTCTATCCACAGGTATAAAACATTTTTATTAAAAAGTGACTTTTTACACTTTTTCTATTTATTTTTTATTATATTTATTGTATTGTATTTGTCAAGTGAAATTTGGTCCAAGTTATATTTGAAAAATGGTCCACTTTTCAAACATAAAAATTAGTTATTTATTTTCTTTCCAAGATAAAGTTTCTTCATATCTATGACTTATATCTATCTATATCCTTGTTTGAATAATATTTGTTCTTTCTTTCATCATGGCGATATACTGCCATCAAATTTTCCCTTTTGTATTTTGCATTTCTTATTATTGCATAACTCGTATTTAACCTCCTTGCTCGTGTATATTCACACGAATAAAATTTCTTCTTTGAACTCGCTTAAAAGCACTTTTTTAAAATGTGCAGTAAACACACTACAACACTTTTTAACGCTATCGCTAAAAAGTGTTAGTGTGGCAGGGAAAAATAAATTTTTCCCCACACCCCTTTGCCTAAAAAATATCTACATATTTTTTAGGTTTAGTTAAAATTGCTATTCGCAACTTTAACTAAAAAATCAGCTACAAAAGTAGTTTATCTATTCTAGTAGCTGATTTTCTATATGCAAATGTCATAGCTTATACTAGCATATCTGCATTTGCATATAGTTTAGTAAAGTCATAGTTTGTATAATCTCTTTGTTCAAAGTTAGTTTTTGACTTTTTATAATCTTGTCTTGTGCTATTACATTTATTTATATTTTTATTATTATATTTATTATCCTTAAACTTTTCTTCAATAGGGGTATT
>CAMUDX010000017.1 GCA_947087745.1 uncultured Clostridium sp.
CTGTTCATTTATTTTTTTATCAATTTTTTGTTGCATTAGCATTTGAGATTATCATGTTTTTAAAGCTAATCTTTGTTATTTTATATCTTGCATTTTTTATTAATACTAATATATATTATTTTTTAAAAATAGCTTTTTTTCTAATGAGCGGGAATTCCCGCTCACTGCAAAATTAGCACTTTTTTAAAAATATATAATACTATCTATGGTACTTTGTACCATGGCATAAAAGAAATTGTTTTTTTCAAAAAATATTCTCCATTTTATTTTTTAATTTAGATAAATTTTTAGACAAGCTTATTACTTCTAATGGTATTCCTATTAATTTCTATCATATTTTATATTGTTTTTCCATCTTTTCATTAAAATATAAATCAGATATAAGCTTCAATTCATTAACACTATCATTTTTTAAACTAAAAGAAAACAATTTTTTAGGAGGAGCCATAACAATATATTTAATAGCAGTTTTCGTACCCTCACTCATTTTTATGCTACCTTTATCTAATCTACTACAAGCCTCACATTTAAATCCATTATCTTTTAAACTAAAATGTGTTAATGTTTCTTTTTCTTTACAGTTTACACATTCTTCAATTCTAGGTTTAAAACCTAATATACATAACAATCTCATTTTAAAAATACTAACAATTAAATCTAAGTCTTTATCCGTTTCAGAAATAGTATACAGTGTATTTAAATATAGTTGCAATATTTTATAACTATTCTCATTTTCTCCTGTTACATCATGTATTATTTTAGTAATGTGTGTAGCATATTTTAGCTTGTCCCAGTCTGTTCGTAAGTTATAAAATACTTCAATCGTTTCACACGAATTTATATTATATGTATCTGCTCCTTTATACATTATGTACTCACCAAAGCATAGTAGTTGTGTGCCAGCAAGTAGTGTACTTCTAGGTCTTCTAGCACCTTTTGCTACACATGATATTTTTCCTATGCCTGGTGTCAGCATTGTAAGCATTTTATCAAAGTCTCCAAAATTATTTTCAGAAATTATTATTCCATTTGTTTTTATTATCCCCATCTTGCTCCACCTTTTGTATTTTGTTTTCTATGTCTTTTATTTGTTTAAATTCTAAAAATGTATCTATATTTCCTGTATTCTTAAATGTATCCCATGCGATTTTTTTAATCATTTGCCTCACTCCTTTAAGTTTATCTTTAGCATTTTATATTTTTTTATTCTATCTTTAGAAGATTTTTCATATACAATAAAATTCATTTTTTTTAATTTAGTTTGAATTTTTTTACTATGGCATCACTTTCTTGCCAATCTTCTTTTACTTTTACCCAAGTTTTTAAATTTACTTTAGTCCTAAAGTTCCTTTCCATATCAGTCCTTGCTAAACTTCCTATTCTTTTTAGCATTTCACCATTTTTTCCTATTATTATTCCTTTGTGCGAATTTCTTAAACAATATATTGTTGCTTCTATATCATATATTTCTTGTTTTTGCTTATTTTCTCGTAAATTCATTTTTGTTACTTCTACTAAAATACCATGTGGTACTTCATCTTGTAATAGCATTAATGCTTTTTCTCTTATGGTTTCTTCTGCTAATTGTCTCATTGTTTGGTCTGTATATTCTTCTATATCATAATATGCAGGTCCTGGCTTTAAGTGCTTTTCTATCTCATCAAGTATTGCTTGTGCATATTTGTCTTTTAACGAAGTTATTGGTATTACTGCTTCAAATGGATATTCTTTGCTATATATTTCTATTAGTGATAATAGTTTTTCCCTTTTTATTAAGTCTATTTTGTTTATTAATAGAATTGCTTTCTTTCCTGATTCTTTTATTTTCTCAAGTATTCTTTGGTCTCCTCTTCCTATTTCTTCACTTGTTGCTTCTATCATAAATAATATTATATCTATATCTGGTATTACTCCAAATGACGTCTCTACCATTGTTTCATTTAGTTTTGTCTTTGGTTTGTGTATTCCTGGGGTATCTATAAATATTATTTGTGATTTTTCTGTGTTTACTATTCCCTTTATTGCATTTCTTGTCGTTTGCACTTTATTTGCTGTTGCGGCTATCTTTTCTCCTACTAACATATTTAGTAGTGTTGATTTCCCTACATTTGTCCTTCCTATTAATGCAACAAATCCTGACTTAAATTCTTCCATTATTTTTGGCATATGTAAGCTTTAGAGCTTATATATATCTCCCTTCTAAAATCTTCATTCATATACATTTACTGTTTTTATTTTTACTTTTGATAATTCATCTTTATTTTCTTCAAAATATGCTATCTTAAATGTCTTACTTGGCTTTTGGCTGATTTTTTCTACTATTTCTGTATCATAAATCATTACTTTTGTACTTAAGTCCATTCCTATTGGTAAGGTATTATTTTTATTATCATAAAATACGTTATTTGTAAATCCTACTAAATTTGTATCTTTTTCTATTTCTATTTTATATAAATTTATCTTTGTTTCTGTGCTTTCTAATACTTCTTTTATTTCTTTTTCTAAGTTTAAATCAAATACATTTATATTGCTTGGATTTAGTTCTTCATCTATTGCTTTATATGCTATTAGGTTTTGATTAGTTTTGATTTTTGTTATAGCATTTTTTATATTTTTTATTATTCTATCTAGTTCGAATTTATATTCTGTAATTTTAGTAGTCTTACTTATTCCTAATATGTTATATATGTCTCTTGCAATTTCTCTGTGGCTCTTGTTTGCTATTGTTTTTATTTTTCTATTGTCCTCTATTAGTCCTCCAAATATATCAAATTCCTCTTTTTCTTGACTATCTTTTGACATATTTTCTTTTAGATTTTTTAAACTATTTTCTGTTTCTTTTCTTGCAGTTTCTTTTGTTGCCATTAATGAATTTATTGCTTCTATTACACTAGTAGTTCCAATATATATACTTTCTAGTTCTTCTCTAGTTAATTCTTTTCGTTGTAGTGTATCTAAGTATTCGCCAATTTTCTCTATATCATCTTTATAACTGAACTTTCTTTTTATCTGTGGCTCTACACTTATAACTTCTTCTTCTCCTTCTGGTAAACTTGCCAACTCATCCTTGTTTGCATATTTCCAAAATTCAAATATACTCCTTTTGTGTTTGTCTATTTCTTCTATAAATTTTGTTGCATTTTCTATTTTCTTAGTTATATTTTTTATTCTTAGTTTTATTGCATTTATATCCATTACTAGCTTTTTATGTTTGTTTTCTTTTACTTCATATTCTTTACTTTTTTCTACTAGGTCTTCTAATGTATATCTTTTTTCATTGTCTATCTCTTCTGTTTCTTTTTTTTGAATTGTATCTTTTACTTCATCTTCTACTTCTTCTGGTATTTGTATTGTATTTTTTTGTACCTTCTTACTGTATTTTATAAAGTATTTTACTTTTCCTAAAAATGTTTTTTTGTATTCTAAATATGTTGATATTTGTTTTTCTTTTGCAATATATTCCGCTTCTAATTGCTTTACTTGCTCTTGTAATATTTGCAATCTTTTTTCTGATTTTGTTATTTCTTCTTCTTTTTCTTCTTCATTTTTTATTAATTTTATATATTGTGAATTTATGAATTTTCCTATCTTTTCATATGTTATTTGTTTGTTATTAAAATATAATTCCAATTCTCCATTACTATTTATATTTGTTTCAAATTTATAATAATGCGGTAACTGTGTTTGTAATATAAATAGAGCTTTTAGTAATTTATAAAATTGGCTTGCATTTTCTTTAGTTTTTAGAGTAACTTTATATGGTGTTTTTATGTTTTCGTATACTTCTGTCTCTCCTACAATTTGAAAACTTGTTTTTTCTGTCTTGTCATGTATCTCATATATACTTGGCCAATCTTTTGTGAATAACCATATATAATTTTCTATGTCCTCTATTTCCGATTTAGTAAAAAATTCTCTTGAATAGTCTTGTCCACTTATTGGTATGAATATTTTCCCTATTTTTCTTTTTTCTAATTGTTTCTTTAATAAATAGAAAAATGCTGAATAGTCTGAGTCTTCTATTGGTACTAGCATAAAATATTTATCTGCATTTTCTGAATAGTATATTTGCCATAAATAGTTTCCTGGATATTTGACTCTGAATGGTATTCTTGTGTTAAGTACTTTTTGCTCCTCTTCTATTTTTTCTATATCTTCTATTTTTACTTTTTTTAGCATTTGTAAAAAGTTAGCATGCTTTATTATATTTTCTTCTTCATCTGGTACTAAATATGTATATATTGGACTTGCTTTTGAGTATTTTTCTTCTATTGTGTTTAATCTGTTTGTTGGTGATAATAGTATTTCAATGTCCTTTATTGGTACATATCTGTATTGTTTGTATCTGTTCCCTTCAATTGTTTTGCTTGTTCTATAATTTAATGGCTCGAATATTTTTAGTGTTTCTGGTACATTATCTAAATCTAGTCCTATATATTCTAATTTTTTCTTTACATCGCTTTCATTTTCGTTCTTTTTTTTCATTTCACACCTTCTTTAGTTTTCTCAATCTTTGAAAATATATATAACTGTTAATCTCTATAGTTGTTTTCATTTAATATAGGGTATGTATATTCTTTTCCACCTTCTACAAATTGTGTGCTTGGTATATGGTCTTTACTTATGTCTTTACTTCCTAATAAGAAATATTTGTATTTTAATTTTTGGGCTACATATCCTACAAATCCTTTTACTATTGGGTCATCCCAAGTTACATCTACTGCATACCATGCTCCTTCTAATTTTACATAGTTCCAAGCATGACTCTCTGTTTGTCCATCTGAATTTGTTCCTTTTCCTATTACTATTACATTTTCTATTCTTGCTTCATCTAGTAAGTATTTGAATGACTTCGCATATCCTTCACATACACATTCTTTATTTACTAATGCTCCATATATGTCATATATATTGTTCTTTGATAGTGTTTCATCATATTCTATTTGTTCTACTAAATAGTCATGTATGTATTTTATTTTTTCGTATTCACTTTTGTTTTCTATACTTGATATTATTTGATTTTTTATTTCTTGTATTTTTTGTTCTGCTATTTCTACTTCTTCTTTTGTTGTATATCCATCTGCTAAATAATTTGCTTCATTTCCACTGTTTAAATATACCTCATACTTTGTTTTGAATTTACTCTTCGTTGTTTGTATGTTTATATACATCTTTTTTGGATTTAAATAGAATACATCTGGATTGTCATATAAATATGTTTCTATTGCTGATTGATAATAGTCTTGTAATAGGTCTGAACCATTTGGTTGTTCTAATAATACACTAAATGATTCTCCAAAGTTTATTGTATATGTTCCTGTCTTCATGTTTTCTTTGTTTTCTAATAATTTGTTATATATTATTTTTGAATAGTCTTCTAATTGTTCATAAAAATAGTATTTGGTTATTTCTTCTGGATTTGTTATTATACTTCCTAAGTCTTTTGGTTTTTCTTCTTTTACTTCTTGTTTTCCAAATAAAAATTCAGTTACTTTTTCATATCCAATTTGTATAAGGTCTGCCGCAAACTTGTCTTCTTTGTTTATTTCTGTATATATTATTAATCCCAATACTGATAGTATTACTATCGATAGTATTGTTGTTATTATTGAAACTAATACTTTTATTACTTTTTTCATTTAATCTCCTCTTTCTTTTGTTTTTTCATTAGTTTTAGCGTTTTTTACTACTGCCTTTTTTATTATATCATGTTATTTTTAAATTTTGTATAGTTTATTTATAAAAAAATAGAATTTTAATTGTATAAAAAATAAAGGCAGAGATTCTCCAAAATAATAAATCTTTTGTATCTCATTTCTTTATAATATATAAGGAGTACATTTCGTTAAATGTACCCCTATATAATATTTGTATCCTATTCTTCATCTTTTGTAGTATTTAATTTTAACAACTTAAACATCTCTACTATTACAACTGGTATTAATATCAATACAACTATTTCTAATATATTTCCTACTGGTAATAATGGTATGCTAAATATTGTTCTTAATGCTGGTACAAATAATATTATTAGTACTAATGCTAATGATGCCAATACTGCTAATATTAATTTACTATTGTTAAATACTTTTGTTTTAAATAGTGAATTTTTGTTGTCTCTTATATTAAATACATGTACTAATTCTAATAATGATAATGTGACAAATGCCATTGTTTGACCTACTTCTACTTTAGATTCATCTAGCGTTAATCCTCCTATTGGTGCATTTGTTGTTGCTAATCCTATCATAAATGCTACTAATGTTACTACTCCTACCATTATTCCTTGATATACTATTCTAAATACCATTCCTTTTGTAAATACACCTTGTGTTGGTTTTAAAGGTTTTCTTTGCATTATATCTTTGTTTGCTGGGTCAAATGCTAATGCTAATGCTGGCAAAGTATCTGTTACTAAGTTTATCCATAATATATGGATTGGTAATAATACTTCTATTAATGTACTATCTACTATTCCAAACCATTTTGCAAATAATGGCGTTAGTAGTGTCGCTAAAAATAATGTTATTACTTCTCCTACATTGCAAGATATTAAAAATTGTATAACTTTTAGTATATTGTCATATATTCTTCTTCCTTCTTCTACTGCTGATACTACTGTTGCAAAGTTATCATCTGTTAATATTACATCTGCTGCTTCTTTTGCTACTTCTGTTCCTACTTTTCCCATAGCACACCCTATGTCTGCTGTTTTTAGTGCTGGACTGTCATTTACTCCATCACCTGTCATTGCTACTATTTCTCCATTTGCTTGCCATGCTTTTACTATTCTTACTTTGTGTTCTGGTGATACTCTTGCATATACAGAATATTGTCTTACATTTTTCGTTAGTTCTTCATCTGTCATCTGCTCTAATTCTGCTCCTGTTATTGCTTCTTCTTCGTTTTCTAATATTCCTAATTGTTTTGCTATTGCTGTTGCTGTTATCTTGTGGTCTCCTGTTATCATTACTGTTTTTATTCCTGCAGTCTTGCATTTCTCTACTGCTATTTTTGCTTCTTGTCTTGGTGGGTCTATCATTCCTACCATTCCTAAGAATATTAATTCACTTTCTATATTTTCGATTTCTTCTTTTGTTGGTTTATGCTCTATTTCTTTATATCCAAATGCTAATACTCTTAATGCATTTTTTGCCATTTCTTCATTGCTTTTCTCTATTTCTTTTTTATATCTTTCTAAGTCTTCTCTTACATTTCCGTTTAACCCATACCCCTTACATCTTTTTAATAACTCATCTACTCCACCTTTTGTAAATACTCTATATAGATTGTCATTTATTTTGTGTACTGTTGTCATTAATTTTCTGTCTGAATCAAATGGTACTTCTGCTATTCTTGGCATATCTTCATATATACTTGAATCTAATTTTAAGTTGAATGCCATTTCGGTTAGTGCTGTTTCTGTTGGGTCTCCTGCCAATGTTCCATCTTCTAGTATTTTTGTATCATTACATAATATTGCATCATATATTAGTTGTTGTAATTCATGGTCCATTTCTACTTTTTCTATATCTTCTAATTTACTGTTCCAAAATACTTTTTTTACTGTCATTTTGTTTTGTGTTAGTGTCCCTGTTTTGTCTGAACAAATTACTGTACTACTTCCTAACGTTTCTACTGCTGGTAATTTTTTTACTATTGCATTTTTCTTTACCATCTTTTGTACACCTATTGCTAATACTATTGTTGATACTGCTACTAATCCTTCTGGTATTGCTGCTACTGCTAAACTTACTGCTGTCATGAACATATGAATTGGCTCTTTTCCTTGTATTATTCCTATTAAAAATATGAATATACATATTCCTATTGCTGCTATTCCTAATGTTTTCCCTAGTTTGTCTAATTTGTTTTGTAATGGTGTTTTCTGTTCTTCTGTTGTGCTTAACATTTCTGCTATCTTTCCTACTTCTGTGTTCATTCCTGTCTCTACTACTATTGCTGTTCCTCTTCCATATGTAATTAGACTTGATGAGAATAGCATATTTGTCCTATCTCCTACTCCTATTTCTTTTGCTTCTATTGTGTTTGTCATTTTTTCTACTGGTACTGATTCTCCTGTTAATGAAGATTCTTGCGATTTTAAGTTTACTGCCTCTATTATTCTTAAATCAGCTGATATATAGTCTCCTGTTTCTATTGTGACAATGTCTCCTGGTACTAATTCTCTTGCTGGTATTACTTCTATTTTTCCGTTTCTTAATACCTTTGCTGCATGACTACTTAACTTTTGTAATGCTTCTAATGACTTTTCTGCTTTGTTTTCTTGTGCTACACCTATTATTGCATTGATGGCTACTACTATTAATATTACTATTGTGTCTGTTATTCCTTCTCCTTCTGCTATTCCTACTATTCCTGATACTATTGCAGCTATTATTAGTATTATGATTGAAAAGTCTTTGAATTGGTCAATTAGTTTTTGTAGTGTACTTTTCTTTTTGTTTTCTTTTAATTCATTTAGTCCTATCTTTTCTTGTCTTTCTTTTACTTGCTCTGTTGTTAGTCCTTGTTTTGTACTTGTTTCTAAATTTTGTTCTACTTCTTCAATTGTTTGATTAAACCAGTTTTTTTGTTCTTTCATCTCTTTCCTCTCTTTCTTAATTTCTTTTTTTATTGTATAGGAAAAATCGAAGGTTTTTTCGTATACAATAAGGTTAAGTTTCATTAGTCTTTGCATATTTGCGAAGCAAAATGCACATGTGGGCGTAGAAAGCTTTGCTTTTGCTAACATCCACTTTTCTTATTATATCCTTTTTGAAAAAAATTAGACTTTTAAAAGAGCTTAGAACTACTTTTTGTCCCTTCTCTTTTAAAAGTCTTGCTTCTTTTTTTTTATTCTCTTAAAAAGTTATCCTTGTAGGATAAGTTTTTGTAGAGAATAATTATAACAAGCCTAAGATTTGCTTAAAATTTGCATTTGTTAGCAAATCTTAGGCTCGTTTTTTATAAAGCTTACTAACCAGATTTTCATCGCGATTGTTGATTAGTAATTTATAGCTACTCCCTTTTAATTCTATATTTATTGAAATTATATTATCATTTCTTGATTTATATGTCAATAATTTTTTAGCTTGATAATTTTAGTAAAAAAAAATCTCCAAATACATAAAATGTAAGCTTAGATGTTTTTATTTCTTATACTTATGTTAGTATAAGCTTTTTTTGGTGAACTAAACCGTTTAACAAATGTAAAGTTCGTTTTTGGAATGTTTTGGTTCCAACGACGTAGTTATTTACAACTCGTTGGCTCTCTTGACAATTGATACAAATATCAATCAATTTATTAAAGTATATCATAATTTCTATAATTGCAATATATTATTTATTTTTGAGAATTCCATATTCTCTTTCCATTGCTTTAATTGAAACTACCCATTGCTTTCCATATTTACATACATCAACTCCATTTATCAATTTTCCATATGATATTGCTTTTCTAAGTGTACTTTCGTTTAAACCCCAAATTAAAGTCGCATCACTAAATGCTATTAAGCCATCAAATGGAGTTTCTATAGTTTCACCTTTTTCATATAATTCATCACAAGAAATATCTATATCATCATTCCATATTATTCCATACCCACCAACATCAACTTCAACATTATAAAATAATTCTTCATTTTTTAAATTTTTAAACATTGGATTTTTTTCAATTAATTCTTTTACATTATAAATTTTTGTGATTCCCTCAGAAAATTGAATTGATATTTTATAATCAGGTAGTGCTGTTACATTCTTTATTTTATGAAACATAAATATCCCTCCTTTATTCTAATGGCTTTATATTTTTAAAATTTTGAGTATCCCATATCTCTTTTAATTCTTTTTCATGAATTGAAATCCATTCAATTACTAATTCTAAAGCTTTTTTGGGTAATTCTCCTTCAATTATTTTCTTTTCTTGAAAGTCTATTGCTGCAACATGTTCACCGTAAATTGCATGAATATGTGGTGGATTATGCTCGCTCTGTTGAAAATACATTCTTATTATAATTCCATAAAATCTTGATAATACTGGCATGTTCCTTCCTCCTTACCATTATAGTATATCACGATATAGTGATATTGTCAATGCTTATATTTATTATATGCAACAATAATAAAGAATATATAAAAAAAATTAGATATCATAATAAATACCTAACTCTTCATTTAGTTCGAAAATTTTTATTTTGGTGACCCCTACGGGAATCGAACCCATGATTCCACCTTGAGAGGGTGGCGTCTTAACCGCTTGACCAAGGGGCCTTTTTCTTCCTTGTTCTTGCTATTTATATCACAAATATAGTATTCAGTCAATATTTTTTTGAAAATTGGTATAAGCCTTTAATACTAATATATATTATCTCTAAGGAATGCTTTTCTTCTAGGTGCTGGTAATTACCCCCACTTGAAAAATTATCTGTTTTCTAAAAAATTACTTTTCTGAAAGTAGATCAAGAATCTTGTTCTACTCCCAAAAAAGCTACTTGCAAAACATTTAATCTATTATATTAAGTGTATCTTCATATGTTTGTAATCCCTCTAAATTATAATAAGTTGATGGAATTTGACCAACTATCACATTTTCAATAAGCAAAACCTGATTTGAAATATTCGAATTCAAATCTTTATAAGCAGATAAGACTTTTACTTTACAATCTATTTGCAGATATACTCTATGTAATGTTTGATTTATCCCCTTAGATATAAATTCGCTTCTTAGTTCTGTATCAACATTTCCTAGTAAAACTACATTCATCTTCACTCTAGGTCCCGTTCCTGAGAATAGAGATATACCTGAAAAGCTACCTAGTGGAATTTTAATTTCATTTTCTCTAGAGTCATTTAAATTTTCTTGCACTAAATTAGCAATATCTGAAATAATTTCATTTATTTCAGATATATTTGATTTTATCATACTTATATTTCCGTTATTATCTTTCTCAATTGAAAACATATTATCATAAGTATGTTGCTTCATAACAATTGTTGACTGCTCATTTGTAACTATTGTAGCTAATGATTTTGCCGATTCAATTGCAATCTTTTCATATATGGGGTTTATATAATTTAACAATATTTTTATAGTCTCAAATGCTATTATTGCTATAACTATTATCTTTCCAAACTTAAACTGTCTCTTTCTATTATTAATACTTGTTCCATTATTATGTATTCCAAATCTTAATCTTTTTCTTGAATAAATTTTATACATAGTTTACCCTTTTCTAGAATAATTGCATTATACATAGCTTACTCTTGTTTTAACAGTTTTAGGAATATATAATTTTTCTCCTGCCATTATTTTATTAGAGTCTTCAATTCCATTTACCCTTACTATATCATCAACTGTACTTTTAAATTGCTTAGCAATTTTCCATAATGTGTCACCAGGTTTTACAACATATATTACAACACTATAATCTTGTTCATCTTCTACTTCTTCCTCATTTACTGCATCTATTATATCTAATTGTATATCATCATATCTATCCATTCCAAATTCAATATCTACATTACAATTTATATCTCCTCCAGATTGTACTATAAAATCTTTTGATTTTACTTCCATTTCTGTATCTAATGCTGTATTTTCTGGCACATTTATATTATCAACTGTAAAGTCAAATGGAACTTTTACATTTTTATTACTTATGCCTATACTTGAATTATCTACATATGTTATAGTTAAGCTTAATTCTCCTTGATATCTAACTCTTGTATTCATTCTATTTTCTTCTTGAATAACTGGTACTACCTCTACATCTATAATTCTATTATCTCCAATTTCAGGTACATTTACCTTTTCTCTTATGCTTAGCATTTCTTTTCTTTTGCATTTATTCGCCATTGTTCTTATTGTATTTTTTGTATAATCTAGATTACTGCATATACTATATAAATCTTCTATTATGCTAATTTCCCTTTCTTCATAACTTTGGCATGATATTTCTATTTCCATTTCTACATATATTGAGTGTTCTTCTATACTATTTGGCTTTAATACTATATTTTTTATTTCAAATGAAGAGTCACATATATTATTCTCTGAAACATCTTGTATATCTACAAACCCTACAATCGGTAATTTGCTTGTAGTTGTGCTTACTCTGTTATCTTCTGTTAAATACATTATTTGTATTTCCGCTTCTGCTTTTGCTAATATCTTGTTATAACTTACTTTGATATCTTTGTCTATTAAATTGACATTTGCTTTTAGTATTTCTGCCAAATTGTCTGTGCTATCTATTGACATTGTTTCTTTTAAATATGTTTTAGCTTCTCCTGCTCCTACTAGTGTATTTATTTTATATGTTGGTTTTAAAGTTTGTATATTGCTGTTATTTATATCTGATATTACACTAGTTTGTTCACTTGCAAATACTTTTACTTTTGTTTCTACAGTTGCTTTTACATTTATTTTTCTTCCGTTTAATACTTTGCATTCTATTAATCTTATATTTGTTTCTAGTACTGCTTTCATCTCACCTCTGCATTCAGGAATTATAAAATTCTCTGAAAAGTCTAAATTTGTGTTTAGTCCTCTTATTTTATCCTCTCCATTGTCTGCTAAATACATAATATATATATTTACATTTCCATCTACCCTTACTTTTCCATCTAATACTTCTTTTTTATATATACTTATTATTCCGCTTGTATCTATTGTATTTATTATGTCAGGTTTAGCATCTGGTACTATCATATCACCTTGTACAATTATTGTTTCTTTCTTTTCACATATTAGTTTGTTTAATGTTAGTTGCTCTTTGTTTACGTCTACAACCATAATTAATCCCTCCTTAAATATATCTTTACCAAAATATATTTATGAGGGATTAATTTTATTCCTTTTTTATATTTATTTTTAAAATATCACTCTTCTATCTTTATCTTTATTGACCCTATTCCGCCTTCTATATCTATTCTGTTTTCTCCATCTCCTATATTTGTATTATTTTTTATACTATCTCCATTTAATGTTATATCTCCTAATCCTTTTTCTGCAGAGATTTTATAAAGTAATTCTCCACCTTTTAAATTTAAGTCAACTTCTCCTACACCACATTCTATATTGCTTTTGCCTCTGATATATCCTGAATATTCTAGTCTTCCAACTCCTGCATCTAATTTTAAATCATTTAAATCTGCATTTGATATTATTACTTCTCCAGCTCCACATTCTATATTTGTTTTTTCTGCTTTTATGTTGTTTATCTCAACTCTTCCTGCTCCTAAGTCTAAATCTATACTGTTACTTACTAAGTATTCTATTTGTGTTTCTCCTGCTCCGAAATCAATTTCTGTTTTGTTTAAATTTATAGTTTCTGGTATATATATTGTTAATATAGGTGTATCTCCATACATATTCCATGATTTTCCTACATTACTTATTTTTAATGTATTTCCATCCTGTTTTATTTTCCAATCTTCATTTATTGGGTCTGCCTCTATTTTAAATGTTTCTCCTTTTTTTATGTATAATTTTGCTTGCTTTATATCTATTTTTAAATTCTCTATTTCTTGATATTCTTCACTATATGTTATCATGTTTACATTATTTCCACCAAAGTTGACTATTTCATTCATTCCTGTTATAAAAAATAGTCCTGATACTATCCATCCAATTATGCTTATTGCTAAAAATAATCCAAATCCTATTGCTAAATATTTTATTATTTTTTGTATTTGATTCATCTTAACCTCCATATAATAGCTTTATTAGTTAATTTACAAAAAAGCTATTTTCACTTTTGTCACATCTAAAAGTTATAATATTATTTTATCTCAACTCCTCCAAATAAGCAGAAAGATTTTATATATATTGTTGGTACATTTTCTTTTTCATCTTTAACTCTATTTGTTGTTCCTCCAAAAATTGATGTTGGTTTTACTTTTACATTTACCTTTTCTGGAACAATAATATCTATTCCTCCAAATATTGAATTTGCATTTATTAATATATCTTGTGTTATTTCTGCTTCTTTTAATGTAATTTCTATTCCTCCAAATATAGCATTTAAACTTGCTCCTTTGAAAGTATCTCCTTTAAAGTTTAAATCTTGCCCTGAAAATGTTGCGTAATATTCTTCTAACCCATCTTTACCTGTTTTTGAGTTTAATTCTTTTATTTTTTCATTTACTTTTGTTCCTACTTGTTCTTTAAATATTATTCCTAAGCCTATAAATACTAATATTGCTGGAAATATTAATTTTGATATATGATTTAATTTTATTACTCCTCTTATATTTAATAGTAGAGCTACACCTATTATTAACCATATATAACTTCCTATTTTTCTAGGATTTTTTATTATACCAGTTATACTTGGTAGAATAATAAATAGTGTCCACCATCCTCTAAAAAATATGTTTATATGTGTTACTTCCATTGCATTTAATCCGAATATTACTCCTAATACTACTAGTAATATTCCCCATACTATGTTTTCTCTGTTTCTCATTTTCTCCTCCTATTTTCTCAAGCCTTTATTTTTGTTTACTTGAAAATATTATTTAATATCTATATTTTACCACAATATTCATAATATGCAAATAATATTTATGTTTTCTTTTAAATAGATATTTTTATATCACAAAATACTTGAATTTTCCATAGTATAATTATATAATGCGTATATTAAAATCAAAAAGGGAAAAAATTAAAAGTAGAATATAAATTGAAAAGGAAGTGCCTTTATGCCAAATATAGATAGAATTAAAAAGTACAAAAAAATACATATGATAGGAATTGGCGGCGTAAGTATGAGTGGTATCGCTGAAATACTTCATCAATGGGGATTTGAGGTTACTGGAAGTAACAATGTTGTATCTGAACTGACAAATAAATTAGATGCAAATGGTATTAAAGTTTTTATAGGTCATAATTCTGAAAATATTACAAAAGATATTGATATTGTTGTATATACAGCTGCAATCAGCCAAGATAATCCAGAACTTATCTATGCTAAAGAGCTTGGAATTCCTACTATTGAAAGGTCTGACTTTTTAGGCGAAATTACAAGATGTTATAATGATACTATTGCTATTTCAGGTACTCATGGTAAAACTACTACTACTTCAATGGTTTCACTTTGTTTTTTAGAAGCTCTTAAAGAGCCTAGTATTCAAGTTGGTGGATATTTGTCACAAATCTGTGGTAATTATATGGTAGGAAATAGTGAATACTTTATCATTGAGTCTTGTGAATATGTTGAAAGTTTTCTAAAGTTTAGCCCTAAAGCAGAAATCATTTTAAATATTGATAATGATCATTTAGATTATTTTAAAAATTTCGAGAATATTAAAAATGCCTTTGTGAAATATGTTAAGATTTTACCTGATGATGGTCTTTTAGTTGTAAATGGTGATGATTCTAATTGTCTAGATTTATTACAACACACTAATGCTACATGTATCAGTTATGGTATTACTAATAAAAATACAAACTTTTTTGCTGTTAATATTACTTTTGATGATAATGGTTATGCAGAATTTGATGTATATCACAACAATGAATTTTATGAAAGAATTAAGCTTTCAGTACCTGGTATGCACAATGTTTTAAATTGCTTATCTTGTATTGCTTTATGTGATTATTATGGTATTTCTAAACAAGATATTAAGAATGCTGTTTTAAAATTTAAAGGTGCTGCTAGACGTTTCGAGTTTAAAGGATTAGCTAATGGGGCTAGCGTTTATGATGACTATGGTCATCATCCTACTGAAATTATTGCTACTGCTAAAGCACTAATGTCTAAAAAATATAACAAATCTTGGGTTGTATTTCAGCCTCATACTTATAGCAGAACTAGAATGCTACTTTCTGACTTTACTAAAGCTTTACTTAATTTTGATAATGTAATTGTTCTTGATATTTATGCTGCTAGAGAGTCTAATAGGTTTGGTGTATCTTCTGAAGATTTGGTTAATGATATTAATAGTTTTAATAAAAAAGCTACTTATATTCCAAACTTCGAGGATTGTGTTAATTTCTTAAAAGATAATATTGCTGAAAATGATATTGTGTTAACTTTAGGTGCTGGTACAGTTACTGAAATTGGTCCAATGTTAATAAAAGCGTGTAATTAAATATGTGTGTCAAGGGGACGTTCTTTTTGACACACTTTTATTATATCTTATTTAAATTTATAAACTTTTGTGTCAAAAAGAACGTCCCCTTGACACATTAATTGCCTAAATTACTTAACTGTTTTATTAATATTTCTCCAAACACAGCATATCCTTGTGTTGCATCATTTACCAATACATGTGTTACGGCACCACAAAACTTTCCATTTTGTATTATTGGGCTTCCACTCATTCCTTGGATTATTCCCCCTGTTTTCTCTAATAATTCTTTATCTGTTACTTTTATTAACATACTTTTGTTATCATAATTATTATTTTTGTATATCTTCTGTATTTCTATATCATATTCTTTTGCTTCTTGCTCTTGGTCTACTTTGCATAAAATGGTTGCTTTCCCGATTTGTATTTCATCTCTTAATGCTACTTCCATTTGCCTATTGCTATTGTAGTTTAGATTTTGTATGTTTCCTATAGTTCCATATATTCCAAAACCTGTATTTTTATATATAGTTCCAATGTTTTGTTGTTTTTCAACTGTTCCTTGTATCTTCCCTGGCTCTCCATTTTTTCCTTTTATTACTGATAATATTTTTGTTGTTACTAATTCACCTGTTGATATATTTATTAATTCACTTGTATCTATATCTGTTATTCCATGTCCTAATGCTATAAACGCATTGTTTTTTGGTTCATATAAGGTTATTGTTCCTATTCCTGCTGCACTATCTCTAACCCATAGCCCTAATTTATATCCTTCTTGTGATTCAACTGGTGTAATGCTACACGCTTTACTTTCTCCTTTTCTGTTGTATGTTATTTCTAATGTATTTCCTTTAGAATTATTTACGTTTTCTACTAGTTCTATTGTGCTGTTTATTTTTTTATCATTTATTTCTGTAATTACATCTCCTTCTTCTATTCCTGAATTTATATATGGTTTATATTTATTATTGTCCTTTCCTTGTATTTCAGACATTCCTACTACTAATACACCTTCTGTATATAGTTTTATTCCAGCTAATTCTCCTATTGGTATTACACTAGTTTTTTCTATTACATTTATATCTATATTTTTTATTTTGAATTTATCAAAAAGGCTTACTTCTATTGTGTTTTTTCCTTTTTGACTAAATTCTGCTGTTTCTTTTAATATACTTGATGTTAATATTGCTTCTTGCTTCTTGTCTTCTATATTTATTTTTATTCCAAATATTGTTTGTATCTCAAAGTTCTCTCCTTCAAATACTGTTACTACTTCTGGTATATTGTCTATTACTATTATATATATATAAATTGTTATTAGTATTAATAATGCTAATAACTTCATCATGTTTCTTTTAATAAATTTTTCTATTTTCAAAAAAGGTCACCCTTATTAGGATAACCTTTTTTTAACTTTTTAGTCTTTTTTCTATGGATAACCACATATTTTTTGTCCATCTGACAGTCCACACTCAATGTTTCCATCTTTATCACATCTAAGTACCCATCCTTCCCAAGCTTGAAAGTTATTACAAGCGCCATATGGGTTTCCATCATAATGGGCATTTGGTCCTTGTTTACAATTACCACAATAATTATTCCATACTTCCCATCTTCTACAAGGTCCTTGTGCAGAATGCTTATGATAGCATTCTTGTTTATGGTAATGATAACAATCAGCTGTATGAGTATGGTCTGGTTCTGTTGTTAATGTTATAATATTAGTGCCTTTATTATTTCCTACATTATCATATAATACTATATAAATATTATATGTTGTTAAATAATTCAAATTTAATGTATGTCTAAAATCTGTCGCCTTAGATGCTGATATAGTAGTATATGTCGCCTCATTTGCTGTTTTATATTTTACTTCTACTCTTTGTATTTTATCTATGTCATCTATCTTTAACTCTAATACTATTTGGTTTTTATTTTGTACACTACCTGTTAATGTATTTGTTCGTATTCCTGTCTTTGGATTTACATGATTTGTTTCTGTAGTATTTCCTGCAGTGTCATATAGTATCATATACATTTCATATTGTGTTGAATATTCTAAGTCTGTTAATGTATATGAATAATTATTTGATATTCCTGATGTTACAGTTCTAGTATCATAATTAGCACCTGCAACTCTATATTTAATATCTATTTTTGCAATTTCTGATGCATTATTTAAAGTTAAATCTAATCTAACTTGATTTATATTTTGTGTAGTAGCTGTTAAACTTCCACTATATCCTGGCGGATCTTTATCTATCCAAATATAATATACATCTGACCACTCCCCAGGGTTTCCTGCTTCATCAATTGCTCTTACATAAAATGGCTGTTTATTTGCTGTTGACCATGCTATTGTCCAAGGGTTAGAAGTTCCTCCGATTATTGTATATTTGTCATTACTAAATTCATATCTTGCTATATCAGAATCTTCTGAATATGCTTGTTGCCATACATTTTGATTTGTTATTGGTCCATAATTAGGATATAGTGCTCCTCCTTCATTATTATATTTTAATGTCACCATAGGTTTTTTAGGTGCTGTTTTATCTACATTAATTCTATATCCTTCTGACCATTCTCCTACATTTCCTACATTATCTACTGCTCTTATAAAATACACTTGATTTACTGTCGCATTTATTGTTAATTGTGATGCAAATTCTCCATGTACTGTACTTCTATTATAGCTATATTGATATTTTGCTATTCCACTATAATTATCTCTTGCTGATGCAGTCAATGTTATAGTTTTATTAGTTAAAGCTCCATTAGTATATACAGCTCCTGTTTCATCCCTTAAATCTATATTTAAGTTTGATGGTTTTTCTTTGTCTATACATATTGAATATGGACTCGTCCAATCACCTGCATTTCCTGCTTTGTCTACTGCTCTTACTCTTATATTTTGGTTAAATGAATAATTTATTAACCATGTTCCACCAATAGCTTCTGGTAATGCTTGTACAGTTGCACCATTATTGTATGTGTATTCTATTCTGTCTATTCCACTTTCATCTGTTGCATTAATTATTTGTACTACATCATTTTTTGTCCATGTATATCCTTTATTATTCCATTCTTCTATTGAATTATATATCTTTTCCCTTATTCCACTGTCTGATATTTCTTCTATTTTCATGTTCTGAATTACTGGTTTTTCTTTATCTATCCAATTTACTATATCATATTTTATTATTTTCTTGCCTGATTTTGAATATGCAACTACATATATTATACTATTTTCTGTAACTTCATATGTCATTGGATTATTTTTGATATCTGTAAAGCTTCCATTTTCAAATTTTAGTAATGTTTGATATTCTACTGCTTGTAAATATGGTGGACTTGCTATTTCTATTACAACTTTATCTAAATTTATACTTTCAGCAAATTTTACACTTACATTTACAGGCTTATTGGTCCACTCTTTTGGATTAAAGTCTATTGTAATTTCATTACTTTCAAATTCATTATCTATATGAATATCATCTAAACTTTCTATTTTAACATTATTTAATTTACTTCCCCATCTTTCTCTTCCTAGTGCTGTATAATATACTTTCTTTAATAATGTGGTTTGTGTATTTACATTTAATTTGTTTAAATATTCATATATACTTGAATATTCAAAGTCATAGTTTAACCCTAGTTGATTTACTACACAATCATAACATGCTAGTTCTCTTTTTGGATAATAATATACTTTGCTATTATTAGCACCATTTGCTGAAGTTAGTTTGAAGTCTAAATCTAATGCTCCTTTTGAATATGATGATTTATCTACATAGTCACCTAATGTTTTATATTCTAATAAGTATTTATCTTCTATTCTATGATAATGTTCATCTTTTCCTACAATATAGATATCTTGCTCTCTTACTAATTCTTGCGTTTCAGTATTCAATACTACTGAATATCCATTATATATCTTTCCACCTATGCTTAATCCCTGTAAAAAACTTATTATTGATACATTGCTCGCTAACATGTCCCAGTCTGTCTCTTTTAACTCTGGCATTTGGTAATTATATGCTGTGTTTTGTGAATATCTATTAAAGTTTGCTATTGCCATTGATAAATTACTTTCTATTGCATATCTTATTACTTCTTTTCTATGTTTATTAAAATTAGATGTTGAATATTCTAAAGGTATATTTTCTTTTACATCATCTTGTTTGAATATCTTAGTATATGAATTAGTTGCAAATTTTATTCTGTTTCCCTCTGCATCATATGCATCTGTTACATTTAGGTTTTTTAAATTATATTTGTTTAAAACTCTATCTGTAAATTCATATGCTTCTTTATAATATCTTAATGCACTTGAATTATTTGTTATTATATTTACATATTTATTATATAATTCTTCATTTGTTCCTTTCGATATTTGCTCATGTATATTTCCATTTAAAATATAAAATACTCTGTTTTTTGCTTCGTCCCAATAATATTTTGTTCCACTTATTTTGATGTATTTATATTTTGTATTTCCTACATATTCTTCTAATCCTGTTTCAGGCTCTATTACTATTCCATTATATTTGTATGATCCATCTCCATATGGTTCTATGTTACTTATTATATATCCTGAATCATTTATATATTTTCCACCTATTATTCCTTTTATAGTTATGTAATTGTCCAGTGAATATGTTATTACAAAGTCGTCTCCTGCTCTTTTATATCTGCAGTTATAATATATATATGGCTTTAGTCCATATTGCACATTTTCTGATTCATCTTCATTTACTACAACTCCTGTTTCTGTAGTTGTTGCAACATTACTATATGGAGAATATATATAATATCCATCATACATTGTATATACTATTCCTGGAACATATTCTTTTAATTGATTTAATGAATATCCATTTAATTCAAAATTTGCTTCTAATGAATTGAAAAATGCATTTATAGATGCTTCTATGTCTTTTAACTTTGAGTCTGCAATATTTGATTCTGTGTTATTTTCTGTGTTTATCTGAAATGCCTGTAGTGCATCATATGTAGACTGTTGTAATTTTGCATCATATGTATTTTGTAATGATAATGTTTCTAATTGTGATTTTGTATATAATGATAAAGCAAATGATATCGGCAGTATTATAATTATAAATATTATTCCTAATGTTTGTATCTTCATATATTCTATCCATTCCTTTCAAAATGAACTGTTCTAAAATGGAATCTTAACTAAAAATCAATTAAGAATTTAACATTCCATTTTAGAACAGTCCCATCATTACTTTATATTATTTACCATCTACTGTTACCATTGCTGAACTACTTCCATATATTACGTATGTGTCATTTCCTGTTACTTTGTAATATATGTTTCTTAGTACTTGTGCCAATGTTTCACTGCTGTTTTTAACTTTTATTGTTACTATATCTCCCTTTTTTAAATAGTATGCTTTTGGTCCATTTTCTCTAGATATTTCATCTAGTATTTTTGTTGTATATTCAGAAAAATATACATTTTCACCTATTTTTACTGTTCCTGCAGATTGTGATGCCTTTTTTGCTGGATTTTCATCTAATATTTGAAACTCAAGTTGAACATCATATACCTCAGATGATGAAATTTTTGAGATAAAGCTGTCATAGCTGTCTTCTGTAAGTTTTCCCGTTTTAACTATCTCTGATACAAGCTCATCTGTTGCTGTTTGAATTGCTAATTCTGTTATGTCATCATTTCTATCTGCTAATGTCATTAATGGGAATATAAACATTAAAACTGCTGCTGAAAATATTGCTATTATTGTTACTAATGTATCACTCATTTTTTCCTCCTTTTTTGATGAACATTTTTATATTGCATTAACTTTTTATATTTTTCTATTTTTGTACAATATATATTATTATTCTCTTCTTAGTTTTATTTACATCTGATATATCTGATGTTTCTTCTTCATCATTTTGATAATATTCACCAAGCTTTTCAGTAAACTTTTTACCTGCTAAATATTTGTAAAATTGATTGTTGTTTTCTGATAATATTTCATTGATATATTCTTCTTCTTTTCCTGGTGCTATTGTTTGTCTTGCTAAATCAATATAATATACCTTTTCCTTTGTTTTTTTGTTTTCGTCAAATTGTAACCCACATTTTGCTGTACTATCTATTCCATAAAAGTAAATTTTAAAATTCTCTTTATATGCTCTGTACATTGTAGAAATTACTGTTTCTACTCCAACTGTTCTAGTTCCTCCACTTTCCATGTCAAAATCTATATAATTTATGTAATTTCCATTTTCATCTGTTACAAATGATTCTTCTTGTTCTGCATACGAAACCACTAAATCTAATGCTTGTCTTGCTTGACTAAATCCTGATATACTGATGGAAAGCGCTAAAACAAATATCAATACTCCAAATGCTATATGTAGTGCTTGGTTAGCATTTTCCATTATATATCACTCCTTTTCTTATAAATTATTATTTACTTGAATTTAATGTAACAGTTATTGTTGTTATTAATCCTGCATCTCCATATGTACATTTAACTTTATATGTCTTACCTGTATCTGCTCTATTATCTGGTAATGCTTTGTCTGCTGGATTTAATGTAACTGCTCCTGTGATTGTAACTTGTTTTCCAGCATCTTTATTTTTTAAGTTGTGTGTCAATACTGTTTTAAGCAATGCATTTACTCTTGATCCTGCTACTACTTCTCCTTCATATCCTTCAAATGTAGCATTAAATTTTGTTATTTCTGCACCAGTTAAATCTGCACCTTGCATTGCTTCTGCTGCCATTCTATATACTGCTATTCCTAATGATATAATTAATATTGCAATTAATACTGCAGCTGCTATTAATAATGCTTTAGTTGCGTTCTCCATAATATTTCCTCCTTTAATTTTTGCATTTGTTTACTAATTAAATTTACTTTCAATAATTTATTTTATTTAAATATTAATAACTATTTTTCTTGTATTTGTTCAAAATATAAGTATTTTATCTTTTTTGTTTTTTTATGGTATTCTATTTTCGTACACTTAAATTTTATAGTTCCATAATATTGAACAAACTTTCCAGTACCTCCATTATAGAAGTTCTCCATTTTGTATACATTCCCTGTATCTGTTATCATTATTTCTATCTTTATTGAATCTTCTTCATTTTCTATAAATTCATTACTTTCGTTCTTTTCAACTTTATTTCTTGTGTTCTCATCAACTGCTTTATTTATAAGTGTTGTTAAGTCTGTTCCATATATTTCTTTTTGATAATACTTTTCAAATTCTAAATTTGATTTTTGTATTTCTTTATATTCTGATTTATATTGTGCATAGTTAAACCATATTATTGATATTGAAATTATTACTATGCTAAATAAAATTAAAATTTTTTTCATATATCTACCTTATATTATAGCATTCTTCTACTTTTTTTGCAACAAATTGCTATATTTTTTATTTTTGTATATTTTACCTTTTATAATGTTATGTTGTTATCTAGCTATGTATATATCTACTGCTTAAATATTAGTTTATAAACTCTTCCAGTAGTTGGACTTATTGTAACTGTACATTTTATATCTTTAACATCTATATATTTATTTAGTAAATCTGTTAAATCCGCATCAAATATTAGTTTATTGTTGAAAAATACATCAACATAATAACTATCTTCATCTGCTTTTGTAGTCTTAATATTGTAATTATCATATGATTGATTTATTTCTAAAGCCTTATTTCTAGCAGTTATTACATCATGAATTGTTAAATTTGTTTTTTGGTCATATTTTAAAAATTCTTCATTAAACTGCTGTATATTCTTTTGGTCCATTTTTGCCTGTGTATCTGCTGCAAATCCTCCTAATGACATATACAAACTTACTCCTAATGATAAAATTAATATTCCAACTAATATACCTGCTGCTATTAATAAAGCCTGACTTGCATTTTCCATCCTTTTCTCCTATTCGAATTTTCCATTAAATTTAAATACTAGTTTTACTATTCTTCCTGTTTCTTTGTTATATTCTACTTTTGATACTTCACAGTCAAAATGTGCTCTTTTAAATCTTTGGAATTGGTAATATTCTAATGTTGCTTCCTTTAATTTTAACTGCTCATTTGCAGAAAGTGCATCATATTCCTTTCCTATAATACTTTGTACTACTGAGTTTCTTTTTTTACATGCAGATACCCAACTTGGTGTTGCATTTTTCTTATCACTATTTGGAAAGTCATCTGGCGCAAATATATTAGATATTTCTGTTGCACATCTTTGTAATTGTGCTTCTGTATAGTTTACTCCTGTATTACCTTGTATTGTTTGCATCATATTTGATATTTTGTCTATGTCATTATCACTACGTGTATTGTTGAAATCCATAATTATATCTTTATTCTCTACATCGTATTTTTTTGGATACTTAAATTCAGACTTCTTACCATCTAAACTTATTTGTATAATCATTCTTTCGAATTTAATTCCTTCTGTATCTGCTTCTCTTTTGTTGTAATCTACTATCTTATTTATTAGTGAAAGAATTTCATTTCCTCTAACATCATTTCTTATATATCCATCATATTGTTGGTTAAATTTTACTACTTGTTCTGTTTTTATAATTTCTTGTTCACTTCTATAATAGTCTACTATTTGTGTATATGCAAATATAATTGCTGTTATTATTATTAATCCAAAAAATATTCCTCCTGCTATAAGCAATGCTTTTGTTGCATTTTCCATATTATTTCCTTTCTTATCTTATACTATTAAATGAACTACTCATGCTTGTCATTCCTATGAAAACTAATGGTATTATTAGATAACCTACAAATAAGCATATCATAGGTGCAAATCCTACTACTTTACCAATCATTCCTTTTCTAGAAATTAATCTATTGTTACTTTCTTTTCTCTTCTCTTGATAATAATCTTTGTCAGTATCTAATTCATCAAATGCTTCCACTATTGGTATCTTTTCTACTGCTGATTGTAAACTTTCTACAATTCTTGTGAATTTGGTAAATGATACTGTGTTTTTTAGTTCTTCTAAAGCTTCCCATGCACCTGCTTCGTAATCATTTACACATCTACTAATTGGCTCTTTGAATATATTAGAATATCTTTCTAGCCATTCTAATATCATCTCTACATTTACTCTTTCTAGCTTCATTAGCATTAATATTATTGTTTGGAATTGAAGCACTTCATCTTCCATCTCTAATTCTCTTATTTTCTTTTGGAAATATAGTAACCATTCTGGTGCCATATATCCTGCTAATGCAAATAATATTGCTAATAATAATTCAAACCATTTAAATGTTTCACTATTTACTACTGATAATTTTCCATATACTCTCTCTGCTGCTGTTTCTACTTCTTCTTGTTTAGCTTCTAAGTAATATTCTGATTTCCACATTTCTTCTTGTATGTCTTCTACTGTTACTTTTGATTTTCCTCTAAATTTATCTATAAAATAATTATCTTGTAAAGTTAACTCCTCTGCCTTCTTTAAATCCTTTTCTGGCAATTGTCCTATTAAATTATAGTCAGAGGTTGGCTCTGTATATACATATTGTATAGCTATTTTATGTAATGATGTAATTAAAAATATTGATGCTATAAATGTTACTATTGCTAATGCTATTCTATTAACATATACCCATTCCATTTTCTGCTTTGATGCTGCACCTTTCAATAAGTTCTGCATCTTTTTATAATCTTTAGTTCCTTGTTGAGGTATAAATAAGTCAATTACTTTCTTTAATTTTTTGTATACTTTTGCTTGCCAAGGATTTTCTTTTGTTGTATCTATTGATGTTGATCCATTGTCTTTTAGTTTTCTTGTTATAAGATATGATACTACAGTTAATAATACTATTAAAATTTGTACTATCATTCCTCCCTTTCCTAAGTAAAAATTTTGTGTAAAAGAGAAGTTTGATATACACCATGCTTTTAATGGTTCTAGTAATAACACTGGTGCTATTGCTATTACTGATAAACTTTGAAATACATAATTTAATTTATCTCGTTTTAGTATTTCTAGTTGCATTTCTTGTGTTATGTTATTTATATTTTTTAGGTATAGTGATGTTCCATTATCTTCCCTATCTCCAAATTCTTTAGTTAAATATGATATACCTGCAAATTCTTTTAAAAAGCTATTTGGTGCTGTATCATAATATTTTTCTAATTCTGTTTCAGGATCATCAGATATTAGAATCTCGTATATCTTGTCTCCCTGTTTTGAAATATTTTTTTCATCATCTAGTGATACTTGATATATTGCTTCTTCTACCATATTAAATTCATGATAAGCGTGTCTTATTTCTGCAAAAAAGTCTAGTTGCTCTCTTAATAAATTATTATCTAATTTATCTACTCTTGCATCTATAAATGTGTCTACCATAAATAGTTCAAATATCAATAGTATACACATTAATAATATATTGTCATGTGTAATTGCTATTGTAACTATTACTAATGGAATTACAATTAATAATGTATTTACCATTATTTTTGCTGAGTCTTTTCTTGTTACATATTCATCATCAACATTTAATATTTCTAGTCTTCTTCTTATTTTTAGTATATATCTCTTTAAAAATGGAGTTTTAATAAATATTAAATACATTTTTTGATAAAATATATCCAATGAAAAATTACTTGCCTTTGTTCCTTCTTGTAATTTTTTTATTTGTGTATATTCTGATGATTGCATCTTCTTTTTTAATATTAGATATGCTATTACTACTCCAACAAATAAAACTAATATACCTGCCATTAGATATAATAATGTTTGCATAGATGGCACTTGGTTACACCTCCATTTCTGTAATTATTTCTATTTTCTAGTTTTTATTTTTCTTTGTACTTTTTTCAGATGTTTCTTTAATTTTTTCTACTGATGAAAGTCCTACTTTTACCCCCCATAGTTTCTCTACAAATTTTTCAAATTTTTCTTGATCTTCATCATTCATGTTATTTTTCATTTCTATTAAGTTTTTATCAGAAATTCTATTTGTTACTATGTATTCTCCATCAACATATTCAATTATATTCCTATATGTATATAATTCTCTGTCTGTTGATTTTTGGAAGTATTGTGTTGCATTATCAAAAAATTTATCAAATTTTCCTTCTAATGTCTTTTCGTTTCTATGATCAAATGTATATTTTGTTTTTTCTTCTACTGGTATACATTCTGTTATTCTTTCTATATATCTTCTTCCTCTAAAATCTTTTACTAAATGTACATCAAAGTTTAATACTTGTACTACTTGTTCTTCCGCTGTTTGTTCGTCTGTGAATACTCCTGACCTTAACATTGAGTTACGTAATGCAGTTACTAAGTTTGGAAATGTTTTTGCATGGTGTGTAAATAATGTGAATTTTGATGCAACTTGTGCTGATTGTATCATCCATGATGCTACTGGGTCTGTTGCAACCTCTCCTATTATATTTACAGAACCATCTGTTTTTTTCTGAACATCCAAACATTCTTGTCCTGATACTGTTTCTGTTTCACGCATTGATAGTATATTTCTTGTTGGATATATCTTTCTTAGGTGTAACTCAAATGCTGTTTCTGTAATACGTAAGTTTAATGTTTCATATATACTTTCTATCATTGCCATTAACATTGTTGTCTTACCACATCCTTGTTCACCTGTTAATGATACAATTCTTGCTCCTTTTACTAAATATTTTAGTAAATCAATTGTTTCTTCATATCCTGGAAATAATACTATTTGTTCTAATGTAGCACGTTTTACATCAAATTTTCTTACGAAAAATGCCCATGTTTCTGACATACTTGGTCTTACTACTACTACACGTGATCCATCTTTCATTTCATTTATTTTATATCCATTTGTATCTGATAATTGTCCTGGATTATTATATTTATATATATTTTGACATACTCTTTTTAGTTCTGCTTCTGTTCCGAATGATAAAAATGCTAAACGTATTGATTTACCTTGGAACATTATCCATATACTGTCACATGCACGAGGTACTCTGTATTCTGTTATTTGTTCTAAATAGTCTCCATCTGTTTGTGCTACTTGGCTTAAGAATGATTCAGGAAGTCCTGATACACCACCTGATATACCATCTATATTCATGTCCCTTATTTCATCTATTGAACTATATCCTTTATAATGTTGATATATTCTTTGTACTACTATGTTTAATTTATCTTGGAATGATAATATCATATTTTCTCTTTCATATATATCATTTATTTCTTCTGCTGTTATTACATAACATGGTTTTGCTTCACCTTGTACATATTTTAATTCTGCTAAGTCATATTTTTTTATAATTTCAGTTAATGCTTCATATCCATATTCTTTTTTGTACATATATAATAATATATCAAATTTGTCTTGTGCTGTTAATAATGATGGAATATCAAATGGTATTGCTTTTGATACATTTGTTTCATCTATTCCATAGTCTTTGTATAATAATTCATATATTAATTCTTTTACATATTTTTTATCATTTACATCACCATATGTACATCCTTTTAGGGCTTTTTTTAATTCGTATTTTTTATTTTTTCTTCTTTTTAATTCTTCTTCTGATAACCCTATGTCATATAGATTTACTTTTGTTATTTCATCTAGTCTTCTTTTTATATATGCTCGCATCATATCTAGTGTATATGTTTTATCATCTACGTTTATTTCTTTTTCTGCTACTTCATTTTTCTTTTTATTGATATACCACCATATGCATGCTACAAATATAATAATTATTACTAGTATTAGCAATATATTAACCAAGTTCTTATCCTCCTATCTTGTTAGTATTGTTATAATTTGCTTATTATTAATCTGTTACTTAGTTGCTCTTGTGCTGTACTCTATTACATTCTAAATTTTAATTCTTCAA
Organism: uncultured Clostridium sp.; assembly: GCA_947087745.1. Classification (GTDB taxonomy): domain Bacteria; phylum Bacillota; class Clostridia; order TANB77; family CAG-508; genus CAG-269. The sequence goes on from CAMUDX010000017.1 coordinate 28,956, forward strand.
TTCTATCTAATATTGTTTGAGATGCATTTTTTACTTCATCTATAAAAATTGCATGCTCGTCTGTTTTATCAATCATTTTTCTCAATTTCAAAAATAAATCTGGTATTGTTCCTTCTTCAGCTGCTTCAAAAAATAATGTATCATATGGAATTACATTTATTTCATTCTTCTCGTTTAAATATCTTTTTAGATTTTTAGCTTTATATTTTGAATCTTTATTATATCTTGATATTAGTAATATTGTTTTTTTGTCTTTTAGTATTGGCATTTTTTCCCTTGTTTCTACAAATTCTTTTATCTTTGTTCTTCGTTGTGAAAATACTTCTACTATTATATCTGATTTGTCTAATATTTGGCTTATTTGTTGTTCTCCTATTGAATTGTCTAAATCTACAAAAACATAATCATAATATCGATTTGCCATTTGTATTATTTCAAAATAGTTATTTATTATATCGCTTTCTTGTTCTATTTGATTTTGTGTTTCTACATTTACTAATATTTCTAATCTGTCTTTAAAAATAATTTTTGTATAATCTGTAATTATATCAGGGGTTATCTTTCCACTTTTTAATAATGTAAAAAGTCCTTGTATTCCAACACCTAGTTCTACCATTTTTCTTGAATTTTGAAGAATACCTCTTTTTACTTTATCAGTTTCTTCATCATGGTAACAGTTTAATAATGTTCTATCTTTATAACTTGTTGATATTATTAATGACTTTTTATTATGTTCAATAGCAATATTAGTCGCTATTGCTACAGCTGATAACGTTTTTCCTAGTTGTTCTTTTCCATTACTCCAAAATGTTATTATTGCCATTTCTATCTTTCATTCCTTTCATGAGGTTTTAGTATATATAATTTTCTGATTCTTCTACCCCAGATTTTTCATTATGTTTCTTATTTTTTTCTCATCTTCGTTTGTTAAATCATTTACAAGGTATGTTATACCTGATTTGTATTGAACACTTAAATTTTTAAATTTTATTTTCTCTAGTCTTTGATTTTCTGCTATTACTAATTTATCTCCATTTTCTATTGGAAAATATATTGATTCATCGCTCCACACTAATTTTTTACCCAGTGCTAAGAAGTTTAAATATTCATCATCTTCTTGTGTCATATCTTTTTCAAATAAGATTTTTGTTAATTTAAGTGGTTCTACTAAGTTGTTTAATATTTCTATTCCTTTTTTTAATGAGTATAAATCAAATGCTGTTACAAAATAGTTTCTGTCTGTTATTTTTAGTCCTGCTCCTATTATTCCTTCATGATTATCTATGTCTATTAAAATGAAATCATATTTTAGCTCTTTGTCATCTCCTACATATTCTGTTAATTGTTTTAATGTTTTAAATCCTATTGCAACATCTATATCTTCAAATACTGTTATGTATGAAAGTGTTGGATTTATTACAGGCACTATATATCTTGATTTTTGTGTTATTGTTGTGTCTAACACTAATACTTTTTTACCAAGTTTTGTTAATATTCTGGCAGTATATAATATAAAATCTATTTTGTCATAATTTCCAATAAATCCTACTTTTTCCATTCTTTTCCCTTCCTTAGTATTCATTCAAGGACATTTTACTGTCCTTGAATAGTAATTATATCTATAGACCTAATGATTCTAAATATTCCAATCTTTGGTCTTTTGTATTTGTTATACTTTGTTCCATATTATCTATGAAATTTCCTTCTGGGTCTTCTTGTTTTATTATTTGTGTATCTATATGTGTATTTCTATCAGTTCCATTATATCTACTTCTTAATTCTGTTAGTGCTTCTGCTAATACATTTGGGTCTTTTTGTATTAATGCTGCTGTTTCTGCATTGATTAAATATGTTGGTTTTGCAGGTTTTTGCATTCCTGGGTCTGTATATACTGTTGCATATAATTTTGCTCCTGAAACTTTGTATGCATCTACTATTGCACATGACATTGATAATATTTCATCTTCTGCTAGATTTACCCAAATTGTATCTGGTGATGTCCAAAGTGTTCCTGTTGTTGGGTCTATTGATGTGGCTAATGTTACTTGTTTTTTTGATACTACTATGTAATCTTGTCCATTTGGTAACATTAATCTTAAATCTATATAATCTCCTGTTTCTAAATCTAATGGTAATACTACACAGTTATATTCTTGTCTTCTTATATCATCTGTTAATGCTTCATCACTTTTTGCTATCATTTCTAATGTTATTACTGTGTTTTTGTTCATATCTAATTTTGCTACTAGTGCTGAACCATTTAATTGAATATATTCTTTCTCTCTTACTGGATTTTCTTTATTTATATCTGTTCCATAGTAGTTTATTTTTAGAGTATAATAATTGTCTGTATTTACTTCTTTATATATTCTTGTCTTTTGTTCTGTTTCTCTTACTACATATTTTCCATAGTCATCTGTTTTTATATTTTCTCTTTCTCTAGTTGATAATGTAACATTTTGTTTTTCACCATCTGGTGAGTATGTATAATATGTTGATTGTTCTCCCTCATATACTTCTAAATATGCACTGTTTCTTTTTATATATAATCCTTGTTCATCTGTGTATACATCATTTCCTTCTGCGTCTTTTAATGCATAATTACCTAATATTTGTGCATCTGATATTGCATTCATTGGTATTGCTGCTGAACTTACTGTTAACATACTTATCATATCTTGTGTTATTATTTGTCCTGATTTTACATCAGTGTTTAATGCGTATACTGATTGTAATAATGCTTTTTCTGCCTTTCTTTGCTGATTTACTCTTACTATTTGCATTAATAAAAATGCTATTATACATCCTGTTATTAATAATGTTACTACTATTCCTAGTAAAAATGAGTTTCTTGATTTTCTTTCTAATGGGTTTGCTGCCATTTTGGTTCCTCCTTCTTATTTGCTACATTTTTTCGCAAAATATTCCTATAATATATTCTATATTATTTTTTTTGACAAATCAATAGAACTTATGTATATTATTTATTTTTAATATTTTTGTAATATTTCCGTAATATTCTTGTAATGTTTTATATTTTTTATATACAAAAAAACCGAAACTTTTTGAATAATTATTAATCAAAACTTTCAGTTTTTTTTTATTTTTAAATAAATTTTTCTAGTGCTTTTGCTACACCATTTTCGTTGTTAGTTTGTTCTGTTACATAATTTCCAATGTCTATTATTTCTTTTGCACTTCCTTTCATAACTATTCCTAGTCCAGCATTTTCTATCATCTGTTTGTCATTACTATTGTCTCCTATTCCTATTATTTCTTCTTTTTGTATGTCTAATTTATCTATTAAGTATTGTATTGCTTTCCATTTGTCTGTGTCTTTTAACATTATTTCTGTATAGTAATAGTTTATTTCCACTGTATCTGTTCCATTTTTTATTACTTTTCTTGACATATGTTCTACTTCTAAAACTTCTATTCCTTTTACTTTTTTTAGCCTTTTTAATATTGAGTCAAATATTGCTTTGTTTTCGTCACATACAGTAATTTTTAATATTTCTTCATCTTTTTCTTCTATATATTTATATATGTCTTGTACTATGTTTATTTTTGTTTTGTTTTTTTCTTCTTTGTTTTGATTTTCTTTATAATAGTATAGAACATTATATTTTAATTCACTTGATAGTATTTCGTTTTTTGTATATATGTTATAATATATGTTATTTTCATTACATATTTTTATTATTTCTAAAACTTTTTCTTTTTTTATAGTTTCTTTATATATTATTTCATCTTTTTGTAAATCATATATTAAGGCACCATTTCCTGCTATAAAATAATTCTTGCTTTCTATCTCTTTCGCTATTTGTTTTATGGCATCAACTGGTCTTCCTGATGCTAATACTATATCAGTTCCTTTATCCATTATATTTTTTAAAATTTTTTTTGTTTCTTCTTCAACTGCTCCATATTGATTTAGTAATGTTCCATCTAAATCTATAAATGCAATCTTGTACATATTTTTTCCTTCTCTCTTTTGTTAATATTTTTACCGCTTTTTTCTTTTTTTATTTCTATGTTTTTATTATTTTTTTCATTTTTTTCATTATTTTTCCTGTTTATTTTCATTTGAAATTGTACATCATATAGTTAGAAAAAGCAATAGTTTTTTCTAAGTATGTTATATATAGCAGGAGGTGAAAAAACATGGCAACTAACAATTCAAATAAAAAATTAGTTCCTGAAGCTCAATCAGCTTTAAATAAATTCAAATATGAAGTAGCTAGCGAAGTAGGTGTTACTTTAAAAGATGGTTACAATGGTGACATTTCAGCTAGAGATGCTGGTAGAATAGGTGGAAATATGGTTAGAAAAATGATACAACAAGTTGAAAACAACATGAAATAGTTTTAGTTAATTATATTTTTTAGTAAGTAGGAAATTAAGTTTTGTTTTTATATATTTTTTAATACATAAAGGCAGGATTTGATTTCCTGCCTTTTTTGTATTTATTTAATCTATATACTAATTCTATGCTTCTGGCTCTACTAAACCAAAGTTCTTTCCGTCTTTTAATTTGTATATTACATTTACTTTTCCTGTTTCTATGTTTATGAATGCTAAAAAGTTATGTGTTATTGTTTCTTGTAATACTAATTTTGCATCTTCTGGTGTTAATGGTTTTACAGAGTAGTATGCTGTTTTTACTATTTCATCTTCAATTTGTTTTCTTGTTTCTGTTTTTACTTCCATTACTTTTAGTGTTGAGTCTTTCATCATTCTTTCTCTTTTTGTTTTTGCTTTTCTTATTTGTCCTTCTAATATGTCTATGTCTTTGTCTATTGATGCATATAAGTCTTTGTCTTCTGTTACTGCTCTAAATGTTTCTCCGTTTGCATATACGTATATTTCTGCTATTTGGTCATTCTTTTCTGTTTTTATTGTTACTTCTGCTTCTGAGTCTTCAAAGTATTTATCTATTCTTGATAATTTTTTCTCTATGTAATCATTTATTGATTCTGTTATCATTAGTTCCTTTCCTGTTACATTTATTTTCATAAATATCTCCTCCTTATTGTTTTTTCTTTTTTATTTTCTTAAATATAACACAATTTTATCTTTTTAGCAAGATGGCTTGTGAAAAAAGATACGATTACTTAATATTAATTGATTTTTTTATGTAAATATTGTATAATATATATGCAACTTAAATAGCAAAATGCTATTTACAACTGAAGTTTAAGTCCATCTAATTTTTTTAGTTGGCAGAAAGGACATTATGTTTTCACTTTTCAAAAAGAAATCTCAGGTCGAAATCAATTCATATGGAAATTCATCTGTTTATTTATCTTCAGACATTGAACCTGATTTTGAAATTAATTTCCTTGAAGAGCTTTCAGATGGTACTTTGGTTTTCGATATTGTAGACTCAGATTTCGATAAAGCTGGGCATGTAATTTCTCCTGCCAAGGCAACTGACAGAGAAGAGATACAGATTATCAAAAGCACTTTCTATGATGCTTTCACAGAAGCTGACTGTAACCATTTGAAAGACCAAGTCTTAAAGTTCTGTTCAGTGCGCCGTTAATGTCTTTATGAGCCCCACAATTTTTATACTAGTGGGGCTCTACTTTTTTTAGAATTGAATGACTTTCTTTTTTTATACAGCAAAGTTAAAATTAAAAAATATATAATAAATCTTATATTAGTGTCAAGAAGTTTCGGAAAAAAATCCAATGATATATAATTTGTTAGCGAAACATAAAGATGAAATTTAATTATCTTTATGTTTCATTTGATATATAAGTTTCAGTAGAAATGTCATGTGATATATTATTTAAGTAAATATAAGTTCCAGTATTTCGTCCATAATTAAGTATAGGAATATTATGAATTTTATCTGGTGTAAATATTTCGTAATCATATGTATTTTCATATAGTTTTATAGTTTTCTTTTCTGAATATGTTGATAAATATAATTTGAATATATTTATATTATTATTTTTGTAATCA
>CAMUDX010000018.1 GCA_947087745.1 uncultured Clostridium sp.
CTGTTAATTTTTCATTTGTTTTTGTTAATTCTTCATTATCTGCTGTTAATTTTTCGATTTCCTTTTTAAGTTTATCAACTTCTTTTTTTAATTCACTAGGAACTATTTTTTCAATAGCTCCTAACTTCTTATATCCTCTAGCTTCATATTGTGCTAAATCCTCTTCTTTTATAGATAACATTGCATTATCTTTTTGAACTTTTATCATATCTCAATGCCTCCTATTCTGACTCTGTCTCTGTATATTCTGCTGTATCAATGTCTACATATATACTGTCAATTTTATTATCTTTTCCATTTGGAAATACAAATGTATCAGATAATGAGTGATCTTGATATAAGTATCCATCACCTTCAGTATGATTTCCTGGTGCAAAATAATAGATGTTGTTTATCTTTGGAACTGTCTTTACAGTTTCAAGAGATGCTACTAACACATTGATTTTGTGAGAGCCTGTAACAGCTGCTATATTTTTACTTGTATCTGCTGTAACTTTAGCAACTGGTGCAAATCCATCAGTGAAGTCGAATTTGTCATAAAATCTTTCGTCGTCTATAACTTCCATAATAGTTACACCATCAATAGTTGTTACTCTTGTTTCAATTCCTATTCCGCCTTCTGCAATTTGTGTCATTTCAATTTTTCTTGTAAAGTCAGTTGATTCTTCTAGTAAGTCCATTACAAAACTTCTGACATAGCAAATTAAAGAGCCATTCTTTACGTATCTTCTTAATTTTCCAGCTTTTATCATACCCTTTAATTTAGAAAATACATTTTCCTTTGTCCATGTACTTTCGGCTGTCTCACTGTGGTATCCTGCTAATTTTTGTGCTTCTGTTGCAACTTTAGAGAAGAAATATGCATCCATCTCTGGAACTTGCTGTGTTTTGTGGAATACTTTTGAAATATTCTTAATAGAAGCTGTTTCGTTTGTTTCGTCTACATCTGCTACATCTACTAAAAATGATATATCTCTGTCATGTGTTAGTGTAAATGGAACATCTTCTTGACTAAATTCTCCTTTATTCCATCCTCCTTTTCTATTGTGTGCCTTATATCCTCCTGTACTCATTTGTGTAAAATGAAATGTTTTAGCTCCTAACCATTTAACATTTGTTGTTATAAATGGTGATGTTAAGCTATCTTGCATCATAATTTCTAGTAGGTCTGGATTCCAAACCTCTGCATAATTTAATGATTTTGGCATTTTTAATCAATCCTTTCTTTTTTAAAATGAATTAAACCTATTCCATCTTTTTGTGACTGTAGGTCTTTTCTGTGTTTGGTCTGAATTTGAATTACTTTCTGTTGCTCCAAATTTAAAACCTTTTTCTTGTTTTTCTTCTTCCTTCGTACTTTTTAACTCTGGAAATTCTGCAATTACTGCATTGATTTCGTCTTCAAGTTCCTTAGAGTCTATAGCTCCATTTTCTAAAACTTTTGACATATCGACTAATCTTGCTGCCCTTTCGACTTTTTGAACGTCAACTCCTGCTTTGGCCATAGCAAGTGCTATTTTGTCTGTGTAATCTGTTTGAACAGCATTTTGTGTTTCATCTTGTCCTTGTCCTTCTTGCTTATTTTGAATTTCTTGGTTTTGCTTAGATGTTTGTCCTTGCTCTGCTTTTTCAGCTCCTTTGGCATACATTCTTCTAATAAACCCATCTAATTCATCTTGATTTTTAAAAACTATTGAACCATCTTCGCCCTTTTGAGCTACTTGTTTTTTAGTTTTTCCACCCTCATTTTTGTTTTCAGTTTTTTCCTCTTTTAGAATGCTTTCTGGTGTAGTTTGAGTATCTACATTTTCTTTTTTCTCGTCTTCCATATTGGAACCTCCTCCATTTAAAGTCCGTCGACTATTATTTTTGCATTAAAAAAGAGCCTTTTTAAAGCTCTAATTTTAACAATGGCACAAGCTAATAGATTTGAACTACTACTAACAGTTTTGGAGACTGTTGTGCTTCCTTTACACTAAACTTGTATATAAAAAGCACCTACATTTCTGTAAGTGCTTTTAATTTTCGCTATAATGTTTATTATTTTCATTGCTTTTGTTCACGTTTTTTCATCAGATCTTGTATGTATGGTATTACAGTGTTAAGCCAATAGTTTGTTGAAGTTTCCCCTCTTGACAAGCCCTTTCCTATATCTAATTCTTTGACATAATACACTTTGTCTTTTACTAGTTCTTTTCCTGTAATTTCTTTATACACTTTAGAAAAATCATTAATAAATGAATCTTCGTTGTAGGTATATGCGTTTTTGCTATAGTATTCTCTGAATTTTTTCCATAAATATTCATCACCTCTGGCTCTTTGAGCTTCTATATAAGGCTTTTCAAAAATCTTTTGTAATTTAGATTCCATTTCCAATTACCTCCATAACAATTCTTAATGTTCCATCTGTATCTTTAAATACTTCTTGTATTTTGAATTTCGTTTCTCTCTGTAGTAAAAATTCATATTCTATATCCTTATAGCTTGTACTTAATTCGTTTATATACAACCCCTTTGTTCCTTTCGACATATAAATATCATATACAACTTCTCTTAATTCATCTTTAAAATCTCTAATTGACGTACTTATAAATGCCTTATCTGAACATTCTTTTCCTTTTAGTAATTCGTTTAATTCTTCTATACTTTTATCTCTTAATTGATACTCCTTAAGACCTGTAAATTTACTTGCCCCGTCAAATTCAACGTGTCTATGTACTATCATATCTTCAAGTGTAGTAGAATTATTTAATACTTCTGTTATATTATCGATATTTTTGCCTAATCGTTCGCCTACTTTTATTTCTGTTCGTAAACTCCTGTTTATGCCATCAAAATCCATTCCTGTATAATCTGCAATGCTTGACTTTTGATTTGCATTTAATTTGTCTAATTCGCTTTGATACAATTTTGTTAAAGCATCTGATTGTTCAGTTGTATATTGTTTAGCATTACTATATCTGTTTTCAAAAGCATTATCAAAATAATTGCTTTTTCTATTTTTTGTATTTTCTAGTTTTGCTATTTTTGTATTGCTTTTTTGGGCTAATTCTAAATACTCATCTCCCATACCCATTTTATACATCTTGTAGTTAATAACTAGATTTCTTTGATCAGGAGTTAATTCAGATACTTCTATGTCTTTATATTTATTAAAATTACTTAGTAATGTGTCTTCTTCTATTTTACTACCTTCTATCTGATTTTGCAATTCTTTTGCTTTATTTTGATATTTTTCTATGTTTTCTGGTGCTAAACTTCCAATTGCTAATCTTTCATATTGCTTTTTTCTCTGTTGCAAATATTGCGTATAAGCATCATTTTCACTATGATTATGTTCTGCTTCTGTTACTTCTTCAGGCTCATCATTTATACCCTCAAAATATGTACTCGAGCCATGTCGACACCTAGGGTGAAACAACCCACCTGCTATTGCTGTACTTAATAATGGATATTTGCCATCTTCTGCTTTTCCTCCTGACCACGCATCATCAATATATACTCGTCCTTGCCACTGCCCACATTTTTCGCAACTTGTATTATGTTTTGAAATATATACTAATGGGTTTTCTAATTTTTTTCGCATTTCACCTTCGCCCATTAAGTTTGCTCTTTTGTTAGCTGTTCTTATTGCCAGGTCACAATAATCTGCTATATTATGCCTTGACCCGTTACTATATTCTATACAGTTAAACCCTCTTGCTAAGAAGTCTTTACTCGCCATATCAATTGCTTGCTTTACTGTTCCTGCTCCAGAGTTAGCGTATACTTGTGCCTTGAAAACTATTTGTCTGTACTGGTCATTTGCCATTCTCAGTGTAGCGTATTTTACGTCTTGCATATCTTCTTTTGTGCTTTTAATCAGTGCATCTAGCTTTCTATGATTTAATCCAAAAAAAGAACCACCAAGTTGTGAATCTTCTTTTCTTATAACTCCTGCTTTCAGAGCTTCCTTATTTGTTTTACTTGCCCCTTCTTTAAATTGTTCCTTTATACGCCTGTATAATTCTTTGTCTAATATTTCAGACCTGCTATCAAATATCTTTTTATTAGCTTCTTTGAATTCTTCTAATTGTTTTAACTTCAATGCTTGCCATTGGCTCCATTTAAAGTTTTTAGCATCTTCATCCTGTTTATGTGACCATAAAGTTCTTTTCATTCGAACAATTAAGTCTTGTTCTATTTCTTCCATTATCTCTTTTATATCATATTCATTTTCCATTTATGCACCACCTAAAATAAAGATGGCTCATCTTTTTCTATTATTCCGTTGTTCTTCCTTAATTCTTCTTACTTCCTCTTCTTTCTCTTCTTTAGTTAAACTATCTCCATACATTGTATCAACAGCTTTTTCCACACTCATTATATTTTGGTTTGGTCTAGCTTTTGATACTGTTTCTACTGTAGCTTCAAAAGAAGGGTTTGCATATTCTTTAAAATCAGCTGTTGCCTCATAGTCTCCTGCCAAATTTCCTTGTGCTTTGTCATAGGCCATCAAACAAACGCATACAACCTTAGGAATGACTTTTTCTAATACATCTAGTACTTTTCCTCTTGTGTATTGAGTTGCCTTTTCTTTTTCTCTTTGTGCATCTGCATTGTCTAACTTCTTAACATCTATTCCTAATGTAGATGGGCTTATTAGCCCTTGTAAGCATAAATCTAAGGCTGTTATATAGCTTTGTAGCATTCCCTCATAGTCAAAGTTACTATTGCTTCTTGTTATTTTATCTGACTCTGTTTCAGAGTTACTACTTCCTACCTTAGTAAATCTTCTGTCAAAAGTATTTGGTTTTAATATGTTTCCATCATTATCTACAGGTAATAAATCTTCTGGAATATATTCATGTGTTCGATTATCTCTTATTGCATCTATCCATTGCGACCAAACTTCATCGAAACTATCAAAAGCATCTATCTTTTTCTCAATTATACTTTGACCTCTACCTTTAAATTTCTTTGATTTATTGAACATCATAGGAATTGCCATCATAAAATTGTTATCTCTTATCTCTTTTAAGTCCTTTGTTTCTTCTAAATCAGATAAATTACAATCATTGCCATTTTTATATAATTTATATGTTACACTTTTTTTATCATATCTTTCTTTTAGAACATATGTCCCCTTATCTTTATCATAATGGTTTTTAAATACAACAGCTGTTATTCTTCCTCTTTTTCGTTCGAATTCTACCTTACTACCTGGATAAAATTCTATTATAGGATATTTGCTTATTTCTGTATCATAACTTATCTTAAATGCTCCATCGTGCTCTACAAATACATCTATTATTGACTGTTTTATTATTTCTTTAAAGTCGTTGTCCTCTGCAATATCTTCCCAGTCCTTTTGTGCTTGGTCATTGTTAGATACTGTTATCTTATTAAAACTATCCACAATTATGTCTGCTAACATATCAATTATCATTGCTGGTAGTCCTGTATGTATTTTTCTAAAGTCTATCCCATTTGTACTTTCAGCTGCCCAAAATTTAGCATTTCCCATCATATCATCTGTTTGAGTATAATATTGGTGTAATTCTGATGCATCTCCTCTATACCATAACAAATTTCTAAAACAGCTTCCTTTAAATGTATTTGTTTCTTGTATTGTTATCGAATTCCCGTGGTGATGGTTGTATGTTTAGCCAGTTTCTTACTACATCTTTTAATTTATCATTAACTGTTCCCATATTACTCCTCCATCTATAAAATCATTATCCATTTACCATAGTTTTTTGCTACTTCATATTCAATTCTGCAACCTCTTGCTTTTTCCCACCCTTTCATAAACACAACAGCATCTACATCTGCAATGAATTCTATTGATTTTGCTAAACATCTTATTGCATAATTATCTCCTATCCCATATACTAAATCATCAATTATAGTATCTAGTATCTTATAACCACTATCAAGCAATCTTTTTTCAACTTCTTGTCTTTCCTTCCTTATTTCCTCATTTGTTTTCCCCCTCATAGGTTGACTTATCATTACTTTCATTGCCTATTCCTCGCTTTCATCTTTAATTATTTTCTTTATTACTTCCCAATTACCTATGCGTTTTTTGTAAGGAAGAAACGCATATTGACATCCATTTATACTGTGGTCATTTCCGTCTTCTGGTTGGTTGTTTTCATCAAAACTATATATATTACATTCATCTATATAATCTTTGCAAGTTTCAACAATTAAAAAATCACCAGTTCCTAGCCACGATTCTTGTAGCTGCACTCTAGTGATTACTTTTGTTTTCTTCCATGCATTTTCAAAATTATATATTAAATTATTTTGTCTTTTAGCTTTTTTAGCCTCCATTATGGTTCCTTGGTCTGCATTGTCTATAAAGCAAGTTCTTGCAAATCCCCATTCGTTTTTGAACTCTTCCATAAACTCTACAATCCATTTTACTACATCTGATGGTGCAAATGGTATTGCTCTGTCTTTATTGTTAAATGTTCTTTCTTTTAGCAATACACATTTTCCATCTGTTGATATTCCTATTCCTTCTAGCGTTACTTTGTCATGACTTTCTTTTGAATAAGATGTATCGCAGCCAACTGAAAATATTTGAAAATTCATCTTTTTTGCTTCTTCTACTGTTATAATGTTTTTAGGTTGTAAATCAAAGCATAGTCCTGTTGCCTTTCCTCTCAATCCTAAAATCTTATTTTTATACATTTTAGTTCCAACAGGCGTAGCATCTATTTTTTCTTGTATATCTTCTTGTGTTAGACTAGGATTGTCATTAAAAGTAAGATACCAGTGTACCCAACCTTTAACGTGTGGTTCCTTTAACTCTTTTAGTAGTTCTAGTGGATAATCTTTTTCATATTTTTTTATTGGCCTACTTTTATTTATAAATTCTTTGTATATATCAAGGCTTGGGTCATCTGGATTTGATGTTGTCATCATATATTTACATCTATGTGTAATTTCTCTCATAAACTCCATATTAGCCAGGTTTACTTCGTCTAAATAAGCACAACCTACTTGTCCCCCTAATACTTTTTTCCATCGCCTTTGGTCTCCATACCCACACACATATATTATTTTAACTCCTTTGTTTGTTTCGTACTCTATATGTGGGAGCCCTATTTTATCTTTTCCTTTTCTGTAGTACTCAGCTATACCTTCAAATTGCTCTAATAATCCATTTTCTGCATTTATTACATTCTTTTCTACTGTTCCTACATCTTCTCCTGCGACTACATGAAACTTTTTATCAGAATCGGCAACCATACACATAAACTTGAATATTCCCACTGTCGTTTTTCCTGCTGCTGTTGTTCCTTCTAAATATTCTCTTTTAGATTTAGTCTGTAAAAATTCTCTATATTTTGGGCTTAATTTTAACATTGCTCATCATCTACACTTTTCATTTGACTTATTATATCTGATATGGCGTTTTTCTTTTCTTCTTTTTCTTTGACATTTACATCTACTTTGTCTTTGAATATTCCAAAATATCGACCTAACAGTTCTAACGCTTGTACTTTATCTGCTGACTTTATTTCTATGCCGTTTTTTCCTTTTTTGATTCCAACTATTGACTTCTTTACTTTTTCTTCTAGTGTATCTGTGTCCTTAATTATTACAGAGTTCCCTTTTACACTTGCAAACTCTGTAGCATTTGTAAATGCTATCGCTGCTAACTCCTGTATTACTTTATCTTGTGTTACTTCTGTTCTTTTCTGAATATCTTCCTGTCTTAATTCTATATACTCTTTTACCTTAACATTTCCTAACATTCTACTTCCTGCTGCACTTGCTGTTTCATCTTTTTTACAACCTGGATAAGCGACCTTATATGCTCTTGTAGCATTAAGGTCTATTAGATATTCATCACAAAATCTTTTTTGCTTTTCTGTCATACAAAGTCACCTCTATTTCTTATACATAAAAATCGCTTAGAAGGGACTCTAAACGATTTTTTTATATTTCTTATATTTATCTCGATTATATATATATCATATTTCACTACTAGTTTCAACTAGGATTTACTCGGTTTTTCTAGGTTATTTAATTTTTGAGTATAAATATAATGCCTCTCCATGTAAATCCCACACATACGATACAGAGTATCCTAATTCATCTGCTACATCATTCCATGTTTTTCTCCTAGTGTATCTATAAAACAATATATTTCTGTATGGCTGGTCTATTCTTTTTATTTTATCATCTATGTCAAACTTTTTCATCAATAGCATTTTCATTCTTTCTGTACAATCAATCTTTAGTTCCTCTAATTTACTTATGGCATCCGAAAACTTATCTGTGCTATTACTACTTCCTTTTGTGAATGATATAAGTGATGTTACTCTTTCTAAATTGCTTTTTACTTCTTCTACATCATCTAAGCTTTCTTCTATGTACTTTATATCTTCTCTGTACTCATTCAATTCTTGTTTTGCTCTTGCTATCTTCTCTTTTTCTTCTTCTGTTAAAATTCTTTTTTGTTTTGACATTCTTCTGTACCTCCAATCTCTTTTATTCTTTCTTCGTGTTGATATTTTTCTTTAAATACACTGCATATTTCACTTACTATTGCATATATTATAAATCCCACTATCATTACAATTAAAACTCTTGTCATTGTCTCCACCTCTTTTCTCAATTTATTTAATTTCACATTCTATGATCAATTTCTTATATTCTTTTGCATATACTTCCTCACGATATAGAAAATTTACAAATCCTGCTATTGTGCCATATTCTTCTTTTAGTATTTTCTTTTTTTCTTTATGATTTTTTGCTGTTTTAATTCTTGATTTCGCACCTTCTACATAATATTGGTACACATCTACAACTGAACATTTCAATCTATCTATTCTCTTTAAACTATATCCTGTTATTAACATCATAAAATCTTCAATTTTTAATTTTGATGCTTGTTTCACAGTCATTTATTTTTTCCTCCTAATATTTTTATTAAATCCCAGCTTGGATTTCCTTCTTCAGATATTGTTTTACTTCCATTTTTTAAAGTTGCTATTGCTGTGTCAACATCTATCATTCTTACTCTTTTTCCTTCAAAGCATATAAGAAAATATGCTTTGAAGCCTGCATTCTTGCATTTTTTCATTTCATTACATTGTCTAATATCTTTGTCAACCATATGCCATTTATTTGTTTTGCACTCTTTTGCATCAAACACAGCTTTATAATTTGGAAGAAATATTTCATAATCAAATGGTTCTCCTTGTATATATGTTCCATCTTGCAATCTTTCTGCATGATTCTTGTGTGCATGTCCGCCTATTGCTTCTACATAATCACATACTTTTTTTATTTCGTTTTCAAATATATATCCTCTTCTTGGCATTTAATCACCTACTTATAAAATAATCTATTTAAAATTTGTGTTGCTTGCATCTTTGTTAAGTTTTCGGTATTAAAATCTTGTTTAAATCTTTTAATCATACTTTTCTGTTTTTCACTTGCTGCTACTTTACCCCACTTTTTCATCAGATCTACATTCCATATGTATTCTTGATCTGAACAATTTTCTTTTAGATATAAATAAACTTCATCAAATGCTTTTTGCATACTTACTTTTTGACCATTCCACCTTGTTTTTCCAAGTTCATCTTGTGCAGGAATTACTATTCTTCTTTTAGGAAGTGTTACTACAAAATTACCATTTGGCATTTTAAAATAATTTACTCCATGAGTTTTATAATTTTGTTCTTTGGCCCAAACATTTACTATTTCTACATTTCTTATCCATGATGATGGACAATCTGCTTTTTCAGAAATCAAATCTGGTAAATCAAATAAATTCCCTTGTATTTCATCTTGTTTGTTTTCTGGAACTCCATTTAAATCAATACCTATTAAAGTTGGTGCTGTACAAAGATCTGCTCTTCCTGTTGTTCCTACTAAATCAATTAATGTTAATTTATCTTTTCCTGGATAAAGTCTTAATCCTCTACCTACCATTTGTGTATATAAAGTGCTATTACTTGTTGGTCTTGCAATTATTACAGTTTCAACAAGTGGCATATCTGTACCTTCTGTAAAAATCATACAATTTACAAGTACAGGTATTTCTCTATTTGTAAATTTTTTTATTAATTCTTCTCTATTTTTAGTGTTCGCTGTTACAGCAATTGCTCCTGGTATTTTTTCAGCAATTGATTTTGCATGATCCACACTACAAGCAAATATTAAAGTTTGCCCTTTTGCATATTTTTTATATGCTTCAGCAATAGCATTATTTAATACATCTTGATTCATTACTTCTTCAAGTTCTCCTGGTGCATAATCTCCCATTCTTCTTGCTACTTTGCTTATGTCATATCCAATATTTATTCTCATACAAAAAATATCAGTTAAATATTTATTTTTTATGGCCCACTTAATATCTCTTTCAAATATAATATCTTGATATATATCATCAAGTCTTATATTATCTCCTCTGTTAGGTGTTGCTGTAAAACCTAAATGTAATCTTGGTTTAAAATATTCATATATTTTTCTATAAGAAGCTGCTGCTGCATGATGTGCTTCATCCGTTATTATTGTGTCAAATTCTGTAGGCTTGAATTTTTCTAATCTATGTACTATACTTTGTACTGATGCTATTACGACTGGTTCTCCGTGAGATTTGCTATTTGCCATTTCAATTCCCACAGGACAGTCATAGTATTTAATTGGTTGTGTAACTAGTTCTTCTCTGTGTGCTAGGACTAATACACGACCTTTTCTTTTTATATTTGTAAATGTTGCTGTTTTTCCACATCCAGTTGCCATTTGTATTAAATATGATCCTGGTTGTAAATTATCTATTAAATCTAAACATTCTTTTTGATAATTTCTTAATTCTAATTTCAATTGGTATCACCACCAATACAATTAGGACATTTGTCGGTCCATTCTCCTTTAACATTTATGCTTTTCCAGTCATTTGCTTTTTTGTAATCTACTGCTTCTTGAAATTCCTCAAAGTCATCTACATAGTTACTACAATAATCGCATTGCAATTCATATTTGTTTCCTCGTTTTTCTATCATATAAGTACATCACTCCTTTGCATTTTATATTTTTCTATTCTCTCTCGTGAAAGTCTAATTGTTTGTTCACATTCTTCTTTTTCAAACATGGCCATATGTGTTTTTTCTCTTGGAAGTCCTAATTGTTCAGCTAACCATCCATATGCTTTATATCTTGTTGTAATTCTTAATGGTTTCTTCCAAATTTGGTCAAACCAATAATGTGCGGTTTTTCTATATTGCCTTAATTCATTATTCGCCAAAGTCCCAAGTGGTGTATCTGTTCCTGGATGTACTCCTACAAATGCTCTACACCTTCTACATAAATAACATTTTCCTTCACCATATTCTCTACCATATATTTCTGCATTTGATGTAAATACAACTGGACCTCCACAATACCTACATATTGTTGGTTTTTCCATTTATATTAACCTCTTTTCCTTCTACAATTACTTTAAATTCTTTTGATTCTATATTTTGTTTTATTATAAAAATTTCTAAACCTAATCTGCTTCTGACAAATTCATGCTCATTCATATATTTTTCATGCAATTTTATTGCATCATTTCTTTGATATCCTTTTGCCATTAGCAATTTAATGAATCGTTTTTTAGTTATTGTTTTTAATTTTACTGTAATTTCTGCTTCTAAATTCTCTCCTAAACTTTCCATGGGCATTTCACAATCTACTATTCCTCCATGAGCAAGTTTTGGCATTTCTACAATTCCACCTACTGCAAATTCTTCTCCTGTTTCTTTGTTTATTGCATATAGCATTGAATCTACTGCATCATCTCCCATTAAAATTCCCCCTTAAATACTGTGCTTATAATTTCCATACATAAATTTATTGTTTCGCATAATCTTTCTTCAGTAATTGGTTTTGCTTCTTCAGCTTCTCCGTTTAATATTTTTCTTAATTTAGTTCTTTGCATTTCAGTATTTTTTATATGATCTATATGTTCTTGAAACATTGATGTTTGAAATTCGTATTCCTTACATCTTTTTTCATAGTTTGCTAATATTAGTTGTTTTGTTTTTGTAGCATTTTCAGTAGTTATCTGCTTATTATGAAACATTACTAATAACTTCTTTAATGCTAGAAAGCAATGAATTTCTAATAAGTTATAATCTCCAGGAGGTGTTTCAAGTTTTATAGAATCATTTATAATTTGTTCTTTATTTTTCATTCAGTCTAACCTCCATTTTTATTTTTTTATGTATCTCAAATAATATATTTATATACTGGTCTAACCTGTCTAACCTTTTTTTGTGAATATATTTATATTTTTATGAAAATTTTATTTTTTAGATATAAATTAAAAATTTCCATATGTAAATAATAAATTTGTTAGAGGTTAGACTTTTATATTTTTATTTTATGTAACACACTTGTTTCTAGTATTTTTGATAGTCTAACCTCTGTCTAACCTTTTGACTTTAGGTTAGACATTAAAATGGTAAATTATCTATTTCATTTCTATATTTTTTATTTGTTTTGTATTTTATTTTAAGCATAAGTCCTTTAAATTTTAATTTAATTACTTCTATTTTTCCTATTCTGTGGCCTTTTTTACAAGGACTTTTTATTTTACTTGATACAGTACAATCTCCCATATAATTTTCATATATACATTTACCTGAATAACACATTGTTTTTCCTCCTAAAATGGTAAATCTTCCATTTCTTCTTGTTTATAATTATTTTCATAAGCGAGATCTGATTTTTCTGGTTCCAATCTAAATTTTATATAATTTGCTTTTACTCCAAATGCCTTTGTTGCATGTGTAAATTTTCCTTGTGTATTTCTTTCTATTTGACCTCTATCTGCAAAATTTCTTATTACTGCAGTAAAATCAAAACCTGCTTTATTTAATGCTTCAGCATATAAACTTTTATTTACTAAACAAATATCATCATTTTCAATATATTTACCCCAGATTTCTCCATTTTCATTTTCTCTAAATCTATTTATGTTTTGTGAAATCCAGTTCATTGTCCATTCATATGCTCTTGTAGAAACATCAACTTCTTTACTACTTGTAAGCCATTTACTTATATCTTCTATTGTTAATTTTTCATCTTTAAATATCATTTCTGTAGATATTTCATCTGCTAATAAAATTGTGGCCATAGCCATTGCTTGTTTATCTGTAGTATCTGTTTCCTTTAAGATATTCTGAAAAATTTCTCTATATCGTTGTTGTAATTCCTCTTGTTTAGGCATATTATTTATAAATTCTTTTCCAGCATGTCCATAATTTTTTCTTACAAAATTACTTACAAAGTTACCATCAGCAATTACTTTTTCTGTAGCCTCTACTTCTATAACTCTGTTTTTTACTCCACCACCAGATGTTGCTTTTGTAATTGGTTCTTCACCAGTAAATAAGAAACAGCAATTCCATTCTTTTAAGAGTTCTATCCCTCCATATGCTTTGCCTCTGCCTCTATCAACACCTTCTGTTAAATACATTACAAGACTATCAAATGAATCCCATCTATTTTTTATAGTTTGCAATTCATCTCCTGCAAATGGGATATCATGCACAAATGTTGCATATCTTGCTAATGCTACTTGTGTTGCATTTAATGTTCTTACTAACTTTCCTACTTCAGGATTTCCCCAAACACTCATTGCAAGCATTAATCCTACTGTTTTACCTGTTCCTGTTCCACCCCATATATGTACTACAAATGGCAGTACTCCTAACATTTGATTTAGTGTACTAGCAAATGAAGATGCTAAAAGTAAATGTGCAATTTTGCTTTCTTTTCTTACTTTTCTACATACTTCTTTCCATTCTTCATATTCTCCAACTTCTCTTATGCTTGCATATACATCTTTAAATGCTATGTCGCCATCATATTTTAAGTCGCCTACATAAGGTGCAAATTCATTTTCTATCCATCCTAACCTGTCAGTGCTGCGATTTACTGGAATTTCTTTTGCATTTAAGGAAACTACATCTGCAATATATGAAACTAGATCCTTTGCATTCTCTGAATTTACTTCTATCCCTCTATCAGAAAGCTGTATTATGTTTGATTTGTTTGCTACCATACTTCTTTCAATTGTTATGTACTGCCATTTATTATCTTTGAAAAATGCTAGTTTTATTTTTTCAGTTTCAGAGTCAACATTGATTAATCTTTCTACTGGTAATATAGGATGTGAGCAAGCTACTATTGTTTGTGGAATCATACCTGCACCCATAATACTTTTAGTGACTCCTGTATCTTCACATTCCCACTTTCCACACTTTATTTTTTCAATTGGTGGCTGTGTGAATTGAATTGTATTGCTACCTCTTTGTTTAAATCTTTGTGCAAATTCTGTTTGGTATGCTTTTAAAAGTTTGTCGAAACTTCTTATATTTCCAAGTTCCCTGGCCTTATCTTGTAATCGTATAATTAGTGTTGTTCTTGCTATTTGATTATCTATTGAAAAAATATGTTCAAATATTTCCTTATCTAAAATTTGTTCTTTTGTTAATTCACTAATCTCCCCAAAAGGTGTAAACCCCTCATCAATTAATTGCTCTGAAAGTTCTAACTCTTGATTCAATTCTTCTCACCACCTTTTTTTCGTGTTTCCAAAACCATATTTTATCTTCGTTTGTTCCATTTATAAAAATTGCATCTATTAAATAATCAATATAATCTTTATTGTGCATTGCTTCTACAAATAAATCACTTGGATCTTCTTCAGGTGTTTTTGGTTTTTCATTTTCTTCCCATTTCCAAAGTAAATGTAAATAATCACACAATAATTGAAATGTTTTATTCTCCCATTGCTTAAATATTTCTTCTGTTTTTTGCTTGTTTTTATATTTATTGATTTCAAAATAATTACTTTTTTGATTTGGATCTAATCCTAATCCTAAAGTGTAGTTTATACTTTTCGCTGCTTCTAAAGCATTTATATTTAATAATTCTGATACAAGAGAAATCGAGTCGCCACCTTTTCCACATCCAAAGCATTTCCATATTTGTTTTTGTGGTGATATTGAAAGACTAGCTGTTTTTTCTTTATGGAATGGGCATACACATTTATATGCCCTGTTCAGTTTTAATCCATAAAGTTCTGCTACTTTTACTATATTTGCTCTTTCCTTAACTTCTCTGATCAAACTCATAGTTTACCTCCTAGATCTGATCAAACTCATAGTTTACCTCCTAGAAAGGAAGATCATCATTGTCTGATGATGTAGTTTCAAAATTATCAAATGCCTCTCCCTTTTGTGGTAATAACTTTTTGTTTGGTATTTTTGCTTCTTCTGTTTTGTCATATACACAGGCTCTGAAAGGTTTTGTTGCAGTTCTTGTTGTTCCAAATGTATCGACAAATTCTTCTTCTCTAAATATAATACCGATTTTTTTATCTTTTAAATTTTCAGGATGTTCCCAGTCAAATTTATATTTTGCATTTGATGCTTCAGCACAAGTTATTAGTGTTTTTAAGTATCTATTTGTTTTGTTTTCAAAGTCTAATACAAATACTACTAAAACTCCTCCCCATTTTTTATCTTCTCTTGTGTCTGCTTGATATTTTTTCTTATAAAAGTCTGCTTTTTCTCCTTCTGCAATATCAAAGTTAATTTTTAAATATGTCTTATCGTTATTAGCCTTTAATTCCTCTACTTTTAATATCTTACATTTATATGCTCCTGGTTCTAATGTTTCAAAATCTGTTATTGGTTGTACATTTTCATAATCACTTGGTTTTTCCATAATTATTTTTCCTCACTTTCATTTATTAATTTAATATCAATATTTGTTTCAATAATAGTTTTTGTTCCTTCATCTGCAGCTTGTTTATATTGTTCATATTGCATTTCGTGCCTAATTAATTCTTCATATCTGTCTTGATCTATTTCAACAGTTGGTTTTTGAAATAAAGTATTTCTTGTACTCATTATTTTT
This sequence comes from uncultured Clostridium sp., assembly GCA_947087745.1. GTDB lineage: Bacteria > Bacillota > Clostridia > TANB77 > CAG-508 > CAG-269. The sequence continues at coordinate 15,925 of CAMUDX010000018.1, forward strand.
TGTCCTCCCCTGTAACTTTTTTAATAAAATTTATAAATTCTTTTGCTTTTTCTCCTTCAAGTTTTCCTACTTCAATTGTTATGTCTGCATCCTTTTCATCTTTACAATGTTTTCCTTCGCTTTCAATTTCTTCAGTTTTATTTTCTGCTGCACACATTTTTGTTTTTTGTAATTCGTCATATTTGTTTGCTTTAATTACCAATTCCTTGTATTCTTCACTAGTTATCATTACGACCATTATTTCTCACCTCTTTTCTTCTTTTGAAACCATTTCCAAAATCCTCTAAACTCTGATCTGTATCTTTTAGCCACGCCTTTGTTATGGTCTTTCCATTGCTTTTTTAATTGATTTCTTTCAACTCTTCTTTTTAAACTCATAGCTTAAACCTCCTAAAATGGTATATAATCTTCTTCATCTTCTTCATTTTTTTTTGCTGATGATTCTGTTAGTGATAATACTGTGTTACAGCTTTTTATTTGTTTATATTTTTCTAACAATTCCTGTGCATTTGGATCATATTTTGCAATTGCTTCATACTGCATTATTTTTGACATTTCCTTTGTTTTTTGATTTAATATTTTTTCAATTGCCTTCAATTCTTCTGCCATTTCTTTTTCTTTATAATAATTTCCGTCTAGTTTTGTAACAATTTTTGCTACTCCCTCTGAATAACAATTATAGTTTGCTTCAACATCATTCTTCGCATATACAACTGCTATTGAATATCCAAATTTAGTCATTGCTACTACATAATCACCTTTTTCAAGATCTAGTTCAGATTTAAATATATAAGTTTGTCCTTCATAAAATTCTTTTGTTCTAAAATCAGGTTTAAATATTAATTGATAATAATTCATTTTATAATTCCTCCTAAAAAATACTTGTCTGTTCATTAATTTCTTTTACTTTAGTTATATTATTTTTTTCATCAATTCCTACTTGATAATTAAATCCTAAATGTCCTTTGTAAGAGCCTTTAGCTTCTTTGATTTTTTCTGTAAGTTGATATTCAAAACTTGGCTCTAAATATTCTTCATCATTTTCATCTTCTTTTTTGTTGACACCAATTGTTATTTTTAAAGTTACTTCTGCTTCTTTATTTGTAAAAATTGCATTTTTTGTTAATATATCAATTGAATTTTCTAGTCTTTCTTTAATAGGTTTTAATAATTTACTATCTAAATTAAGATTTTGCATCTTCTTTTTCTCCTTTCGCTTTAGTTTTATTTAATTCATAATATTCTCTTATTGTTTGGTCTACTATTTTTAAATCATTATCAATTTTTGTTTCAAACATTCCCATTGGGCTTTTACAAGTTGTATATCCATCACTTTGCGTTTCAAAATAATGTTCTTGGCCATCCGTTTTACAAAGTAATACTATTGAAAATAAACCTTCTAATGTTAATTGGTTATCTAGCATTTTACCTGATGTTTTAGCCTTTATTTTTCCTGTATCTGTTGTTTCTGTATGATGTAAGAAATATACAATTGTATCTGCAGGTGTATTTTTTATTACATAGTCTACAAGGCTTCTAAAGTTTAATGCAACATCTGTAAATTTGTTGTAACCTACTTCTTTTGCTCTATCAAACATTTCAAAGGCCATTAGGTATTGTGAGTCATCTATTACATAGGTTTTAAAAGTTCCTTTTTGCATATTGCTTTTTATTTGTGTATATGTAACATTGTCTGCTTTGTTTAATTGCTTTTTAAAAGGTAATGGTTTACCTGCTATGTTATAAATTGCAACATCTTCTTTTTCAAAATTTCTCAAGCTACAGCTTTTACCTGCTCCTGATTCTCCTAAAATCAATACTGGTATTCCCATTAATCTTCCTCCTCTTCTTTTTGTAAAGTTTCTAATAATTTTTGATATCTTTCGCTATCTAATTCTTTTAATAATATTTTCATTCTTTCTTCTCTTAAGTGGTATGTTTCAATTTTTAGATCTGTTTTATCTTTGTTTAATTCTGCACAGTTAAATAATAAGTTTAATAATTCACTAATATTTTTATCCTGGTTTATTTTTGTATCTCTCATTTTTAAGTATTCATCTAATGTAAGTATTACTTTGTTTTCAATTTTTCCATCTTCCATCCTATTTCTACCTCCTATTTACAATATAAAATTTTTATATTTTGATTATCATCTATTAAATTTATTGATAATGTATATCCATTTTTTAAAAGAATGTTAATAAAATCTTCACAATAAGTCTCATATTTTAAAATTAATTGACCTTCCATTATTAGTTACCTCCATAGTTTTCTTTCCAATAACTGCAAAATTCACAACAGCTACAATATTCTAAGCATTTTTTATCTTCGCCTTTTCGAATTTCTAGTTCCAAACTATCATCTTGTTTTAAATGTTCTTCTGCTTCTTCTAATGTGTCATAAACTCTTAATGCTCTTTTATTGCCTTTTTTCTTTACTGCATATTTGTCTCCATCATTCCATCTTGCTTCTTCACTACATATTGGTAGTTCTTCATCTGATACATTTTCATATTTTTCTATTTGATAAAATTTATCTTTTATAAATTCTTCTATTTCTTCAAATTCTTTTTCTGAAAAATTAAATACCTTTTTATAAACTGGATATGGAGGATAACTACTATCGACTTTTGCCTTTGTTTTACTATGATCTTTAATAATTGCTACAATCTGTCCTTTCTCTACTTCGAATCCCATTTTCTTAAAAGCCCAAGCATACATTAATAATTGTTTTTTATAATCATCCCAATCATCATAAATTACTTTCCATACTGAACAAGTTTTATAGTCTGTTACTGTTTTTGTTTCTGCGTTGTATAAATCTGCTTGTCCTGATAACTTATATCCATTTTGTACTTCTTCAACAAAATGCTCTTCTTTAAATTCTGCCTCTGCTTCTTGACTATTTTCTAGTATGCTATGTGTTGCAGTTCCTAAAATAAGCCAAATCATATCTGCTACATCTTGTTCAATTTCATTATGATGTCTCCTTGTAAGTAAAATTTCTCTAACATCTTTTAATATTGTTGTAACACTATATTGTTTTTCTTTATATTCATATTCTTTTGTAACTGCATCTACAAAAGGTTGTGGTAAGTTTAATTTGTTATTTATTTTCATTATTCTTTTCCTTCCTTATTTTGATTTTCTGTAATTAAGTCATACAAATTTTTATTTTCTATAGCACATAATGTTTTATTAAATTGATTATTTTGTGTATTTTCTAAAAAATATCTTTTATACTGTTCTGCCTTTTGTTGTGCTCTTATTAATTCTTTGTATTCTTCTAAACTTATAGTAATATTTTCTTGCATCTTGCTTTCCTTTCTTTCTTATGTTAAAATAAACATAAGAATATTTTGATAAATATTGTTTGAATCATCTATTTTTCAGTTTGGTCGCTGTTAGATGGTTCATTTTTTAAGTTATCTTCACAGATAAATAGAATTTGTTGTAAAATTTCTCTTAATTCAGCTTCATTATGAAATCCATCTACATCTGAAATAAGTTCTTTTATTTTTTTATATCCCATTCTACTTTCCTCCTTTCAATTGTTTTAATCTATAATTTAATTTTGCTAAAGTAATAATGTGCCAATAAAAAATTTTATCTATATTGTCTCTTTTTCTATTTTGTCTTTTTATTTCTTTTAATAAATTTTTTGCTTTACAAATCTTTAGTATTTTAATTTGCTTCATTTTTTCATCTCCATTTTTAACTAAATTTTCTTATTTGATATATATTTACTTTTTGATTTTCTTTTGTGCTTTCATTATTCAATGCTTTTTGTCTCTTCTGTTGATAATAATTGTTGTAATCTTCTGAAAATACATAAATCTTCTTTCCTCTAATTTCGTGTGGTAATTTCTTTGCTATGTTATATGCTTCATCTCTGCCACAACTTTCTAATTGTTTTATTTGTTGAACTGTATAATATCTTGATTTAATTTCTTCCAAACTTATCACTTCCTTCCTTTACTTATTTATTAAAATTTTGTATAATAACCTCACACATAAGAGAAAAATATTTTAATTTGTAGAAAGCGAGGTGTATTTCAATATGAATGTCACTTATGGTTCACTATCTTATGGAGGTTGTAGTTGTTATATAGATGTTGATGAGCCTTCTGAATGTCCTCTTTGTAAACATTCTTTAAAGCCATCCATACTTCATAAAGAGATTATTAAAAATAATGAATCTGTTCCATTTTTATATGTAACTTATCTATGCACACATTGTTATGAAGTATTTATTTGTACATTTTCGCATATGTTGAAAACTCAGGACCGATGTTATACTTTTACTAATCTTAAAACAATTGCTCCTAGTTCATTTAATAAGAAAATATTTGCATCTTGCATTGAAAACGTTTCTCCTTCTTTTGTCAAAATTTATAATCAATCTTTGGAAGCTGAACACTATAATCTTGATGAAATTGCAGGCATAGGTTATCGAAAAGCTTTAGAATTTCTTATTAAAGATTTCCTTATCAACCACGAAAACATTGATGAAGGTAAAGTAAAACCTACTGCTCTTGGTTGTTGTATTGATACTATGATAGATAATCCTCAACTAAAAACCGTTGCTTCTCGTGCTACTTGGTTAGGAAATGACCAAACTCACTATGAACAAAAATATACTGACAAAGATATTTCCGACTTAAAAAGATTGATTGATTTGTCTGTTCATTGGATTTCAATGATTTGCCTAACAGAAGAAGCAGAAACTATCGAGAAAAAGTAACTTCATCATCACTTAAAGTATCGTTTTTAGCTAACAAATTTCCTTTAAAATCCCAGTATTGATATATAAGTCGTACTGGGTCTTCTGGTATTCCTCTCCCTATTATTGACTCAGTTTGTATTACTTCTATTACTTTTGCTTTATCTGTTCCTCTTGGTCTCACTGTTTCCATTTCTTTCCTCCTTTCTTTTTGTATCGGTTCGTGGTTAATTTTTTAAAAACTTATTAGCATCTTCGTTAAGAACACTTATTATTGAAGAAAACTCTTCAACATCTAATTTTCTTTTTTCATTTAAAGATGCATTTAATTTCGGCAAAGCAATTTTTGATTGTTCTGACAGCCAAGTTTGACTAATTCCTTTATCTATTAAATATAATCTTATTTGTTTTCCTACTGACATTTTTTCACCCCTTTCTTGTTTCAGTTTTTCTGAAGTTGTTTATATATTATTTCATTATTTCTGAAATGTCAATACTTTTTTTAAAAATTTTTTCAGTTTTTCTGAATTTTTTTATTTACATATCAAAAAAAATATGTTAAAATGTAATTGTTTCAGCAAGTGAGGTGAAGTTATGTTTTTATATAAAAAAATTAAAGAAGCTAGAAATGAAAAAAAGATTACACAAAAACAGTTGGCAGATGAATTAACTAAAAGAGGAAGAAAAACATCTAATACAGCTGTTGCTAATTGGGAGTCAGGTTTAAATAGCCCAGATGTAGATACAGTTCAACTCATATGTGAAATTTTAGAAAAAGATGGAAATTACTTTTTCGATACAAATAATAATTTTCGTTATGCTTCAAATAATGGGATCGATACTGATGGATTAGATGAAAATGATATTGAAGAAATTAATAGATTTGTTGAATTTATAAAAAATAAAAAGAAAAATCAATAGAGGTTATTATATGAATACTTTAGATATGTATAAAATAGCTGAGAATGAAAATATAGACATTTTGAACTATAGTTGGACAAATACTAAGGCTAGAATATTTGAAATTGAAAATAACTACTATATTGCATTAGATAATAAGAATATAAAAAACAGTATTGAAGAAAAAGAAATTTTAGCGGAAGAATTAGGACATTACTATACTAATTCACTTTATTATTTAAACTCTGATAAAGTATTAAAAGATAAATGCGAAAAAAGAGCAATAAAATGGGCATATTCTGTTTTAATTCCGCTTCAAAAACTAAAAGAAAAAATCATACAAGGCTTCAACTTATATGATCTAGCTGATTATTTTAATGTAGATATAGAATATATGATTAATTGTATTGACTTTTATACCGAAAAATATGGTATCTTAGTATAAAAAACAAGGAAATAAATATAATCAATTTTATTACGAATAGTAAAAGAATTAAAAAGAAAATTTTAGTTATTAATGTATTAATATATAAAACAATAAAAAATGAAAAAGGGGGGGGATTTTATATGGAAGAAAAAACAAAGAAACCTATTTATAAGAAATGGTGGTTTTGGGTAATTGTTGTATTAATTGTTGGTGCAATAGGTATGGGAAATTCATCTGATAATACTACATCCTCTACAGATACTTACAAAAAGAATACTTCTGTAGAAGTAATTATTGCTGATTTTAACACAATGACTAGAGATGAAGCTCAAGTCTGGTTTGATAATAACAAAATTAACGGAAAAATCACTGATGAGTATTCAAACACTGTTACTAAAGGAAGTCTTATTAGTCAAAGTATTTCAGCAAACACTGTAGCACATGAAGGAGATAATATTACAGTTGTTTATTCATTAGGTAAAGAACCTACTACTGAAGAAAAAAATGCATTAAAAAAAGCTGAATCATATTCTTCAACTATGCATATGTCAAAATCTGGAATATACAAACAACTTACTTCTGAATATGGCGAAGGTTTTACTGCAGAAGCTGCACAATATGCAATAGATAATATTCAAGCAGATTGGAATGCAAATGCCTTAGCGAAAGCTAAATCTTATCAATCAACTATGCATATGTCAAAGCAGAACATATATAAACAATTAACTTCTGAGTATGGAGAAGGCTTTACTGCTGAGGAAGCACAATATGCTATTGACCATCTAGATGATTAATTGAATTGTTAAAACACAAAAAAGGAAATAGATGTAATCAATTTTACCACGAACCGATACATTTATTTCCTCCCACACTATTGAAAGTGTATGGTATTATATTATCAAAAAATACTTCCATTTTCAATAGTTTATTAAGAAATAAATTATAAAAAATGGAGGTATTTTATTATGAAAGTAAGTATTAGAACAAATAAATTAAAAAAAGGAAATAGTTATACTGTTTTTATAGATTATGGGATTGTAAATAGTAGTAGAAAAAGAGAGCCATTAGAAACATTTTCTAAAAAAGCCGATGCCGAAAGTTATAAATCAAAAATAGAGACAGAAATTAATAATAACACATTTATACAAATCCCTAATATTACTTTTTCAGAAGCAATAGATGAATGGATGGAAAATTATGTAGCTAATAATTGTGAGCCAAATACAGCTTTTGGTTATGAAATAATTAATAATAAATATTTAAAACCTTGCTTGGGACATATTCCATTCAGAATTATTAGTAGTCCTCAAGGAATTGATATAATAAATAGCTATTATAAATATCTTAGATTTGAATTAGAAAAAGAAACATATACTTTAAAGTCTGGTGAAATAAAAAATAAGAAAAACTTATCTTATAATTCAGTAGACCATCATAAAGCTCAAATCTCAGGAATTTTAACATATTTTATGAGTTGTAAAAAATTATCTAATAATATTTGTTTTAATACAGTCATTCCAAAGAGTGAAGAAGAAAAAAAGAAAGATATAATAATTGATGATATTGAAAATTTTGAAGATAAGGAATTATATGAAGATGAAGAATTTATCACTCCTGAACAAGCAATACAAGTTTTAAATTTATTTATGAATACTTGTATGATGGTTCCTGTTTGTTTAGCTACTTTTATGTCTTTAAGAAGAAGTGAAATAGCTGGTATATTAAAAGATAAAATCGATAAAGAAAATATGAAATTGACAATAAATGCTTCTCGAGTGCGATGTGGCACAAAAACTTTATACAAAAAAAGAAATAAAAATAAAACATCTACAAGAAACTTATATATTCCAAAAATTATGTTAAAGATATTAGAAGCAGATGAAAAAAGACAACAAAAAAATAAAGAACTTTATGGTAATGAATATGTAGAGTCAAAATTTTTATGTGTTATGGATAACGGTTTACCTATAAAAGTAGATTATATTTCAGTAAAATTCAAGAAAGTATTTGACCAATTTATAAAAGAAGAAACTGAAAAAGCAAAACAAAAAGGCAAAGATTTTAAATTTCCTTATATTACATTGCATAAATTGAGACACTTAAATATAAGTTCATTACTGGCACATGGTGCATATCTTACAGATGTTAAAGATAATGCTGGACATTCAAATATTGAAACTACTATGCACTATACTCATAATTATACAGAAGGAAAAAAGGAAATAGCAGATAAAATAGATGAAATATACACACATCTTTTAGATTTTAAGATAAGTTAATAAACTTATCTTTTTTCTATTTTATTCTATATTATGCTTGTTAATTGGACAAGTTTTGGACAAGTTGACTTATTTTTGCAAAAAATATAAGACATTCAATTCTTTGAAAGTCTTACTACTTGTGGTTGGGGTACTGTGATTCGAACACAGGAATGTCGGAGTCAGAGTCCGATGCCTTACCGCTTGGCGATACCCCAATATTAAATTACTACAATGTTACCGCATACTGAGGCTGTAACTCGCCTTTGGCTTCGAACAGCCACAGCAGCTTGGCAATACCCCAATATTATTTTATATAATAACATATTTTTTCTATTAATTCTAGTATTTATAAGAAAAAAATCATAATTAAGATTTACTGACACATAACTTATCTGTACACTAGTAGGAAACTGCTACAAAATCTGGTTGTGCCATATTTATCTTCTACTGAAAGTTATCATACAATCATAACTTTCAGTAGAAGATAAAAAACTTATAGTTAGGAGGCTATAAGTTTTAATTTAGGTTTTTTTATGTTTAAACATTAATAACTATTTAAATATTTACTATGCAACTAAATCATATCTTTCATATTGAGGCATAGCTTTTTTTATTAATTGCCAAAATCCTTTTGAGTGAGTTTTGTATTTTAAATGGCAATATTCATGTAATATCATATATTCTACTGTTTCTCTATTGAATTTTACTATATAAGGATTTATTAATATTTGTTTATCTTGTGTACATTTTGCCATTCCGTTTTTCATTATTTGCATTTTATAATCTTCTGGTGCAAATTTTAATTTTGTTCTTATTTTTTCCATTATTTCTTCTGTCTCTTTTTGAGCAATTTTTTCGTACATTTTGTTTAATACAATATTTATTACTTTTCCTATATCTTTATTTTTATACTTTAATGGAAGTATTATTTTTATTTGATTATTTTCGAAATTTAATTCAGCTGTTTTTATGTTTTTGTATCCTACTTTTAATTCAAATCTCTCTCCTAGTATAGATAAATTTCCTATTTTAATGTATTCTACTTTTACCTTATTCATTTCTTTTACTTTACTTTTAAATATATTCATGATAAATACCTCCATATAATCCTGCAAATTGTTGTTCGCTTTTGTTGTTAACATTTTACAACCAAATTTTTGTTTTGTCAATACTTTTTTTAAAATTTTTCGAACATTTTTTTGTACGTTTTATCTCCCTCTAAAAAACAGTAAAAAGCACTTACTCCAACTATTCTACATATTCCCTAAAATATGTATTAGCTAAAGTAAATGCTTTATCTTTAGTTTTTATCTATTATAACTATAGTATTATTTCTCGTTTCAATAATTCGTTTTTTAGTAATCCTATTCCTATAAATTTATCTTGCTCATCATATACTCTATACAAATTATCTTCTAACTTAAAAGATAATTTTACTCCGTTTATAAAATGCTTTATTCTTTGATTGTTAATCTTAATTGATGGATTTTGACCAAAAAGTTTTTCAATACTTATAAAGTTCTTATCCATAAAATCCGAATTATTATAATTTTTCTCTAACTCTTCTATTGTTATAGATTCCTGTAATGAAAACTTTCCTACCTTAATTCTATTTAAGTTTTTCATATATCCTACTGTATCTAATCTACTTGATATATCTTCACATAAGCTTCGTATGTATGTACCTTTTGAGCAATGTACTCTAAAATCTATTTCCTTTTGTTCTTTATCTATCTTTATTAATTTACACTTATATATGTTTATAATTCTTGGTTTTAATTCCACAGTTTGCCCTTTTCTAGCATATTCATATAACTTTTTTCCATTTAATTTTATTGCAGAATATATTGGAGGAGTTTGCTCTTGTTCACCTAAAAAACTTTCTAATATTTGTTTTACTTTCTCTTCTTGTAAATTTTCTTCAAGAACTATTTTTTCTTCTATTATATTTCCTTCTATATCAGCTGTATCAGTTCTTTTTCCAAGTTTTAATTTTACATCATATTCTTTATCATGATCTATTAAATATTGTGAACATAATGTTCCCCTTCCTACTAATAGTGGTAATACACCTGTTGCATTAGGATCTAAAGTGCCTGTATGTCCTACTTTTTCGTTTAATATCTTTTTTACTTTATGTACAATATCATGTGATGTTTTTCCTTGTTCTTTGTTTATAATTAATATTCCATCCATTTCTTCACCAACTTATATTAAGTATAATTTTTTGACTATCTTTATTATCTCTTTTGATAGTTAGTTATATAACTTGCTTTATTTCTGTAATTATTTTATTCTTTACATCATCTACATCTCCTGCTATAAAGCAACCTGCTGCTCTTATATGACCTCCGCCACCAAGCATTAGTGCTACATCAGCTACATTTACATATTCATTTGAACGAAGTGATACTTTGTATCCATTTGCTCCTTCTTTTTCTCTTATGAATATTGATACTTCTACTCCTTCTATGTCTCTTCCTTCTTCAACTATTCCTTCATGGTCTCCTTCTTGTGCATTTACTCTTTTCTCATCTTCACAATTTATATATGTAAAAGTAATTTTTCCATTTTCTAAAAATTCCATTCTTTCTGTAGCAAGTCTTGATAATTCAAAACTTGATTTTGTTTTTGTTTTCAATGCTTTTTTATATACTTGTGGAATGTTAACTCCTGTTCGTAATAATTCTGCTGCGAATTCAAATGTTTCAGCATTAACTCCTGAATATTGGAATCCTCCTGTATCTGTTATTATTCCACATATTATGCATGTTCCTAATTCTGCATTTATATCAATATTAAAATATTTTAGCATCTCCAAAATTATCTCACAACATGCTGGTGAAACTGGGTTAACAAAATTGTAGTCTCCAAACATAGTGTTACTACTGTGATGGTCTATTACTATCTTTCTTTTCGCTGTTTCAAAGTATTTACTTCCTCCTGCAACTCTTTTTAAGTCTGATGCATCTACTGAAATCGCTAAATCATATTCTTCTATTTCTGTTTCTTTTTTTATATTTTTAGCTTCTGGTAAAAAACGATATGTCTTTGGACATTCATCCATTATTACATCTGCTTCTTTCCCTAATTGCTTTAATGCTATTTTCATAGATAAACTACTTGCAACTGCATCTCCATCTGGATTTTCATGTGTTAATATTACTATTTTATCAGCCTTCTTTATTTCTTCTAATATACTATCTAAAGTCATATTTTACCCCTTTTTCTGTTACAGTTAAGTAAATGATATCAAAAGTCTGCATAAGCAATACGACTAAAAAAATTTGTTGGTACCTGTACGGGCGTGTCAAATTATTTTTAGTCGTATTGCGTTAAACAGGACTATATAATTTCAATCTGAACTGTAACTTTATTTCATTATATCTTTCAAAATGTTATCAATTTTTGCACCATATTCTAATGAATCATCTATTACAAATGATAATTCTGGTGTATTCCTCAAGTTTATTCTTTTCGCTAGTTCTGATCTTATAAAACCTGATGATTTAGAAAGTCCTTTTAAAGTCTCTTTAGTATCTTTTGAATTTAAAATACTTACCCAAACTTTAGCATATTTTAAATCTGGTGTTACTTTTACTCTTGTAATACTTATTAGACCTGTTACTGTTGGCTCTTTTAAATCATAATTAATTATACTGCTTATTTCTTTTCTGAACTCTTCATCTATTCTTCCTTGTCTGTTATTATTTCTATTTGGCATATTACTCGCCTCCTGTTTGCTTAAAATCATTTTTGCTATTTAAAATGTATAACCTAATTCATCTTTTATGCATTTATAAATATTATCTTTTTACTTCTTCCATTATAAATGCTTCGATTATATCGCCTTCTTTAATATCATTGTAATCTTCAATTTGAATACCACATTCAAATCCTTTTGTTACTTCTTTTGCTTCATCTTTAAATCTCTTTAATGTTGATAATTTTCCATCATGTATTACTACATTATCTCGTATAATTCTTACTCCTGCATTTCTTTCAACTTTTCCTGTAAGTACATATGCTCCTGCAACTGTTCCTACATTTGATATCTTGAATATTTGTCTTACTTCTGCTGTTCCTATTATCTTTTCTATATATTTTGGTGCTAACATACCTTTCATTGCAGATTCAACATCATCTATTGCTTGATATATTACAGAGTATTGCTTTATTTCAACTTCTTCTTTATCTGCCATGTCTTTTGCTGTGACAACTGGTCTTACATTAAATGCTATTATTATTGCTTTAGATACTTTTGCAAGTGTTACATCTGATTCTGTAACTGCTCCTGCTGCTGAGTGTATTACTTTTACACTAACTTCTTCATTCGATAATTTTTCTAGTGATTGTTTTATTGCTTCTACAGATCCTTGTACATCTGCTTTTACTATTAGATTTAATACTTTTAAGTTTCCTTTTTCTATTTGACTGAATAAATCATTTAATGTTACTTTTGAATTTGCATTTATTGCTAATTCTCTTGCTTGGCGTTTTCTTCTTTCTATTAAGTGTTTTGCTGTCTTTTCATCTTCTACTTCATAGAAAATGTCTCCTGCTTGTGGTACTTCTGTTAATCCTAATATTTCTACTGGTGTAGATGGTCCTGCTTTTTTTACTTTTTTACCTTTATCATCTGTCATTACTCTTATTCTACCAATTGATGAGCCTACAACTATTTCATCTCCTACATCTAATGTTCCTCTTTGTACAAGCATACTTGCAATTGGTCCTTTATTTTTATCAAGTCTTGCTTCTATTACAACACCTTTTGATTGTTTATTTGGATTTGCTTTTAATTCTAATACATCTGCTTGTAATAATACCATTTCTAATAATTGGTCTATATTTAAATTATTTTTTGCAGATATTGGAACATATATTGTTTCTCCTCCCCATTCTTCTGGTACTAATTCATATGTCATTAATTCTTGTTTTACCTTGTCTATATTAGCATCTGGCAAGTCTATTTTGTTAATTGCTACAATTATTGGTATTCCTGCTGATTTTGCATGGTTAATTGCTTCTACTGTTTGTGGCATTACTCCATCATTTGCTGCAACTACTAGTATTGCTATATCTGTAATTTGTGCTCCTCTTGCACGCATTGCTGTAAATGCTTCGTGTCCTGGTGTGTCTAAGAATGTTATTTCTCTGTCATTTATTTTTACTTTGTATGCTCCTATGTGTTGTGTTATTCCTCCAGCTTCTCCACTTATTATATTCGTTTTCTTTACTGCATCTAGTAGTGATGTCTTTCCATGGTCTACATGTCCCATTACTACTACTACTGGCGGACGTGACTGTAAGTCTTCTTCTTTATCTTCTGAATCATCAAATAATATATCTTCTTCTGTTACAGTTTGTTTCTTTATTGCTTTTACATTAAACTCTTCTGCTACTAAAAATGCTGTATCAAAATCTAATTCATTATTTATTGTTGCCATTATTCCATATCCCAATAATTTTTTGATTATATCTGCTGTCGTTTTCTTTAACTCAGCTGCTAAATCTTTTACCGTTATTGATTCTGGGATTGTTATTTCTGTTAATTGGAATATTTTTTGCTTGTTACGTGGCTCTTCTGCTACTTTATTTTTCTTTTTACCTTTCTTTCCTCTTTGTGTTGATAAGTCATAATACTCTAGCATTCCTCCATCTTGGTCCTCGAACATATTTGATAATTGGTCTGTTCTTTTTAGTCCTTTTAGTTTATGCTCATTTATTTCTCCATCACTATTTTTCCTTGATTTTGCATTTTTCTTTATTGCTTTATTTTCATCAAACTTATTGTTTTCTTTTTGTTTGTCTATTGATTTATTATATTCCCTTACAACCTCTTTTTCTCCCATATCTGCCATTATATTTTTAATATTTTTTTCTATTCCTTTTTCATCAAGTGGTCTTTGTGCAAATTTATTGTTTCCTCCAAAGTTATTTCTGTTTTGATTATTATTTCTATAATTGTTTTGTCCATTTTGGTTATTGTTTCTATAATTATTATTATTTCTATAGTTGTTGTTTTGATTATTATTTCTATAATTACTATTATTTTGTCTTTCTTGATTGTTGTTTCTGTAATTGCTTTGATTATTGCTCCTATAATTATTTTGACCATTTGAATTGTTTTTATAATTGTTTTGGTTTTCTCTACTTTGGTAATTATTTCCACTTCTGTTTGTGTCTCTACTTTTATAATTTGTATTACTTCTATTTCTTGCTTGATACTCTTTTTTGGTATTCTCTTCTTTTTTTAATGGCATTTCATTAACTTCAACTGTAGCATTTTGCATATTTTCTTTACTTACTTCCTCTTTTATTTCTATTTCTTCTTTTTTCTCTTCTTCTTTTTTCTCTTGTACTTTTTCTTCTTTTTGTTCTTGTTTATTTATGCCAAATAACTCGTTTAATGTCATTGGCTTTGATGGTTTGTTTCTATATACGATATTATAGTCATTCTGTTTTCTTTCAACAAACCCAACTGAATTTTTGTGCTTTTCTTCATTTTTTCTTTGTAGTTCTTCTTTCTTTTTACTTTCTTCCTCCGAAATTATAACTTCTCTTCTTATAATTACTGGACTTTCATTCTTTTCTTTCTTATTTTCTATTTCCTTATTTTCTTTAACTTCCTTCTTTTTTGATGTCTCTTTACTATCTTTTTGTTTTTTTTCTTTTTTTAACCCATCTTCTATTCTTTTTGCATCATTTTCATCTATATTACTTAAATGACTTTTTGCTTCTATTCCTAATTCCTCTGCTTTTTGTAAAACTTCTTTACTTGATATGTCTAATTTTTTTGCAATGTCATATATTTTTATTTTTTCCAATAATGTCACCCCCTATTTATACTTTCTCTTATATTTTCATAAAATATCTCATCTATATCAACATCTAACACTCTTTTTAATGTTTTTGTTTTTATAGCTTTTTCTAAGCATTCTATACTATAACATATATATGCTCCTCTTCCCTCTTTTTTTCCTGTTTTGTCTATACTTACTTCATTTTCTTTATTTTTTACTATTCTTAATAGTTCACTTTTCTCTTTTTTTTGCCTACATATTACACAACTTCTTTGTGGTATTTTTTTCATTCTTTAATCCTTTCATGATTATTCTTCATTGCTTTCAGTTTCTTCTTCTTGTTGTTGGCTTAATATTTCTCTAAATTCAGTTTCTGTTTTTATGTCTATTTTCCATCCTGTTAGTTTAACTGCTAGTCTTACATTTTGACCTGACTTTCCTATTGCTAATGATAATTGGTCATCTGGCACTATTACCTGTGCAAACTTTTCTTCTTCTTTTATATCTACTGCTAATATTTTTGCTGGTAATAAACTTGTTGATATAAATATTGATGGGTCACTATTCCATTCTATTACATCTATTTTCTCACCATTTAACTCATTTATTATGTTTTGAATACGTATTCCTCTTTGACCTACACATGAACCTACTGGATCAATATCTGGATTTTGTGAGTATACCGCTACTTTACTTCTATATCCTGGGTCTCTTGATACATTTTTTATTTCTATTAATCCTTCATATATTTCTGGTATCTCAAATTCTAATAATTTTCTTACAAAATCTGGATGGCTTCTTGATACTATTACTTGTGGTGCTCCCTTTTCTCCTCTTTCTACATCTAACACATATCCTTTTATTTTGTCATTTACTTTATAATTTTCAGTTGGTATTTGTTCTTTTGGTGGCATTACTCCTTCTAGCCTTCCTAAGTCCATTACTACTATGTTCTTATCTGCTTTTTGTATTATTCCTGATACTATTTCTCCTTTTCTATCATTAAATTCCGTATATAGTATATCCCTTTCTGCTTCTCTTAATTTTTGTACTATTACCTGTTTGGCTGTTTGTGCTGCTATTCTCCCAAAATCCTTTGGTACAATTTCTACTTCTACATCGTCTCCTATTTCTAATTCCTGATTGATTTTTTTTGCTTCTTCTAAACTTATTTCTAATGCGTCATCATTTGCCCTTTGCATTACTTCTTTTATTGCATATACATGTGTTGCTCCTGTATTTTTATCCATTACTACTTTCACATTTTCTAGTGCGTCAAAGTTCCTTTTATATGCTGTTACTAGTGCTGTTTCTATTGATTCTAATAAGTATTCTTTTTTTATTCCTTTTTCTTTTTCTAATTCATCTAGTGCTAATATTAGTTCTTTATTATCTATTGCTTTCATTTTTTCTCATTCCTTTCTTTTACCAATTATATACTGTTTTTATTTGTGCTATGTCTTTTCGTAATATTTCTTTTTCTTCTACTTTTATCTTTTCTTTATTAAATTCTTTTAACTCTCCAGTATATATTTTCTTTCCTTCTTCGTCTTTTTTAAATAGTTTTACTTCTACTTCTTTTCCTATGTTATCTTTTAGATGTTTGTCTTTTCTTAATATTCTTTCTATTCCTGGGGATGATACTTCTAAAAAGTATTGGTCTGCTATTATGTTTGCTTTATCTAATGGCTCATTTATTTCGTTACTTACCTTTTCGCAATCTTCTAAGCTTATTCCTTTGTGGGTGTCTATATATACTCTTAAAAAGTGGTCTTTACCTTCTTTTACATATTCTATATCATATAATTCATATCCTATTGTTTCTATTTTTTCTTTTATAAGGTTTTCTACTTTATTTTCTATACTTGCCATTTTCCCTCCTTATCAAATAATTGAAGAGTGGGATTTGTTCCCACTCTTCTGTTACTCTATGTTCTTCATTTTTGATTATACACTCTTTTTTTTAAAATTGCAAGTGTTTTTAATTTTTTTTAAACATCTGTATAATCTCTCATTTTTTTGAATGCATATACTCCTATTGCTATACAAGCTACACCTATTACTATAAATGCTGTAGTGTCTGCAACACCTGTTTTTGGCAAACTTGTGTCATCTGTTACATTTGGTGTTGTTGGTGCTTCATTTGTAGGTGTATTTAAATCTAATGTTGAGTTTGTATTGTCTGATGGAGTACCTAATGTATTTGTTAAATCTAATGCTCCATCTGTAGCAAATACTTTAGTTGATACAAACATTACCATTAATATTATCATTATAATACTTATTGTCTTTTTCATTATTTTCCTCTCCTTACACATAAATTTATACTTATATTTTATTTATACTACACTTTATTTTAATTTGCAAGTGCTTTTATATTACATTTATGTTACAAAATTGTTGCTTTTATTACAATTTTTTTGTAAATAGCATATCTACAATTTGTGCCAGTAATCTAGCTTTCTTATACATTAAATTTGAATAATACTATATCTCCATCTTGCATTATATATTCTTTTCCTTCTGACCTTAATAGTCCTTTTTCTTTTACTGCTACCATTGTTCCTTCTCTAATCAAATCACTATAAGATACTATTTCTGCTTTAATAAATCCTCTTTCTATATCTGAATGTATTTTTCCCGCTGCTTGTGGTGCTTTTGTTCCTTTTTTTATTGTCCATGCTCTTACTTCTGGTTCCCCTGCTGTTAAGAATGACATTAGTCCTAATAAATCATAACTTTTCTTGATTAGTTTATCTAGTCCTGATTCTTCTATTCCTAATGCTTCTAGCATTTCTTTTTTATCTTGGTCTCCTAATCCTGATAGTTCTTCTTCTATTTTTACACATAATGGTATTACTTCTGCTTTTTCTTTCTTTGCATATTCTATCACTTGTTGAACATATTCATTGTTTTGTGGGTTTTCTATATCTTCTTCTGCTATATTTGCTATATATAGTATTGGCTTTGTAGTTAATAAATATACTTCTTTTATTATTTCTTTTTCTTCTTCGTTAAATTCTATACTCCTTGCTGGCTTTCCGCTTTCGAGTTCAACTTTTACTTTTTCTAATAAATCTACTTCTAATTGGTATTTTTTGTCAGCTTTTAACATTTTTTTTGCTTTGTCTATTCTTTTTTCTATTGTTTCTATGTCTGCAAATATTAATTCATAATTTATCGTTTCTATATCTCTTATAGGATTTACACTTCCATCTACATGTACTATATTTGAGTCCTCAAAGCACCTTACTACTTGTACTATACTGTCTACTTCTCTTATGTGTGATAAGAATTTATTCCCTAGTCCTTCTCCTTTACTTGCTCCTTTTACTAGTCCTGCTATGTCTACAAATTCTACCATCGCTTTTGTTACTTTTTGTGGTTTATATATTTCAGCTAATTTGTCTACTCTTTCATCTGGTACTGCAACTACTCCTACATTTGGCTCTATTGTGCAAAATGGATAGTTGGCACATTCTGCTCCTGCTTTTGTTATACTATTAAACATTGTACTTTTTCCTACATTTGGTAATCCTACTATTCCTATTTTCATTTATTTTACTTATGTTAGCTGTTTCTAACATATCTCCTTTCTATTATTATATTGTAATCGTATACTTTATTAGTTTCAATCGTTAATTACTAATGTATACAATATATCATACTTTTTTTGTATTGTGAACTATTTTTTGTAATTTATATGGTCAGAGCATAAAAATTGACTACTTTTTATTTGCATTTTATATAAATATTATATATGAAACATATTTTGTGTCAGTCCAGTAAAAATTAATTTGTATTAGTGTCAAGAAGTTTCGGAAAAAAATCCAATGATATATAATTTGT
>CAMUDX010000019.1 GCA_947087745.1 uncultured Clostridium sp.
GCAGGAGCTTTATATCCTGCTTTTTGTCCTTTTTAAGTGGCAAACTCGGGTTATACCACATCATTATCTCTTTTTCAATAATCTATGTAGACTTTTGCAAACCTTAGTGTATATTTTAAAAAACTAAAAAGGACTTCGTATAGAAATCCTTTTTTATATAATTTTAAATTACGCAATTATGTCAGCTACAACTCCTGATCCAACTGTTCTTCCACCTTCACGTATAGCAAATCTTAATCCTTTTTCTATAGCTATTGGTGTTATTAATTCAATTGTCATAGAGATGTTATCTCCTGGCATTACCATTTCTGTTCCAGCAGGTAATTCGATTATACCTGTTAC
Organism: uncultured Clostridium sp.; assembly: GCA_947087745.1. GTDB lineage: Bacteria > Bacillota > Clostridia > TANB77 > CAG-508 > CAG-269. The sequence goes on from CAMUDX010000019.1 coordinate 343, forward strand.
GTCTGTTGTTCTGAAATAGAATTGTGGTCTATATCCGTTGAAGAATGGTGTATGTCTTCCACCTTCTTCTTTTGTTAATACATATACTTCTGATGTGAATTTTGTGTGTGGATTTATTGTTCCTGGTTTACAAAGTACTTGACCTCTTTCGATTTCATCTCTTTGTACACCTCTTAAAAGTACACCAATGTTATCTCCAGCTTCAGCTTGGTCTAGTAATTTTCTGAACATTTCTACACCTGTGATTACTGTTTTTGGTCTTTCTGTTGATAAACCTATTATTTCAACTTCATCACTTACTCTTACGATTCCTCTTTCTACTCTACCTGTTGCAACTGTTCCACGTCCTGTTATTGTGAATACGTCTTCTACTGGCATTAAGAATGGTTGATCTACTGGTCTTTCTGGTGTTGGTATATAACTATCAACTGCTGCCATTAATTCTTTCATTGGAGCATATACTTCTGCATCTGGACTTGTTTCACTGCTCTCTAGTACTTTTAATGATGATCCTTTTATGATTGGAATGTCATCTCCTGGGAAATCATAGCTTGATAATAAGTCTCTAACTTCCATTTCTACTAATTCTAATAATTCTGGGTCATCTACCATATCACATTTGTTTAAATATACTACTATATATTTAACTCCTACTTGTCTTGCAAGTAATATGTGTTCTCTTGTTTGTGGCATTGGTCCATCAGCTGCTGATACTACTAATATAGCTCCATCCATTTGTGCAGCACCTGTAATCATGTTTTTTACATAGTCTGCGTGACCTGGACAGTCTACGTGTGCATAGTGTCTGTTTTCTGTTTCATATTCTACGTGAGCTGTGTTGATTGTGATTCCTCTTGCTTTTTCTTCTGGTGCTCCATCGATTTGATCATAAGCTGTGAATTGTGCTTTTCCTAATAATCCTAAATATTTTGTTATTGCTGCTGTTGTTGTTGTTTTACCGTGGTCAACATGTCCGATTGTTCCAATGTTAACGTGTGGTTTTGTTCTTTCAAATTTTGCTTTTGCCATTTGAAAATTCCTCCTTAATATTTATTTTTTATTTTATTTTTAAATTTAATAACTTGGTTATAAATTTTACATTTGCATTTTACACTATTTTTAGCTAAAATGCAAGTGTTTTTATAAACTTTGTTTTTCTGAGTTTTTTAGCTATTTATTTAAGCTATATCTTTTTGTTTTGCATGAAAATTATTCTTCTTTTTTAGCTCTTGTAGCAACTATCGTTTCAAGTACTGATTTTGGTACTTCTTCATAGTGTGATGGTTCCATAGAATATGTTCCTCTTCCTTGTGTTTTTGAACGTAAGTCTGTTGCATATCCAAACATTTCTGATAATGGTATAAATGCATGTATTTCTTGCATTCCATCGTTTGCGTCCATTCCTTCCATTCTTCCACGTCTTGAGTTTACATCTCCTATAACATCTCCCATGTATTCTTCTGGTACTACTATTTCAACTTTCATTATTGGCTCTAATATAACTGCTTTTCCTTGTCTACATCCTTCTTTGAATGCCATTGATGCAGCTATTTTGAATGCCATTTCTGATGAGTCTACTTCGTGGTATGATCCATCTACTAATGATACTTTGAAGTCTATTACTGGATATCCAGCTAAAATTCCACTTTCAGCAGCTTCTCTCATTCCTTGTTCAATTGGTTTAATATATTCTTTTGGAACAGCTCCACCAACTATTTTACTTTCGAATTCGATTCCTTTTCCTGCTTCTAATGGTTCCATTTCAAACCATACATCTCCGTATTGTCCTTTACCTCCTGATTGACGTATGAATTTTCCTTGTACTCTTACTTTATTTCTTATTGTTTCTTTATACGCTACTTGTGGTTTTCCTACATTACATTCTACTTTGAATTCTCTTTTTAATCTGTCTACTATTATGTCTAAGTGTAGTTCTCCCATTCCTGCTATTATTGTTTGACCTGTTTCATGGTTTGTATATGCTTTGAATGTTGGGTCTTCCTCTGCTAGTTTTGATAATGCTATACCCATTTTTTCTTGTGCTGCTTTGTCTTTTGGTTCTATTGCTATATCAATAACTGGCTCTGGGAATTCCATTTTTTCAAGTATTACAGGATTGTTTACATCACATAATGTATCTCCTGTTGTTACTTCTTTTAATCCTACTGCTGCTGCTATATCTCCAGAATATACTTTTTCTATATCTTCTCTATGGTTAGCATGCATTTGTACGATTCTTCCTATTCTTTCTTTCTTTCCTTTTGTTGCATTTAATACAGTTGATCCTGTTTCTATTGTTCCTGAATATACTCTGAAGAAACATAGTTTTCCAACAAATGGGTCTGTTGCTATTTTGAAGGCTAATGCTGCAAATGGCTCATTATCTCCTGTTTTGCTTTCTGTTTCTTCTCCTTCTAATGTTGTTCCTTTTACATGTGGTATATCTAATGGTGATGGCATATAGTCTATTATTGCATTTAATAACTCTTGTACACCTTTATTTTTGTATGAAGAACCACAGCATACTGGAACTACTGTATTTGCTATTGTTCCTTTACGTAGTCCTGATTTTATTTCAGCTTCTGTTAATTCTTCTCCTTCTAAATATTTCATCATTAATTCTTCATCTTGTTCTGCAGCAGCTTCTATCATAGCTGTTCTGTATGATTTTGCGTCTTCTAGCATGTCTGCTGGTATTTCTTGTTCTTCTATTTCTTTTCCTAAATCATCTTTATGTATAAATGCTTTCATTTTTATTAAATCTACTATACCTTGGAAGTTGTCTTCTGCTCCTATTGGTAATTGTATTGGTACTGGATTTGCACGTAGTCTGTTTTTTAATTGTTCTACGCATAGTAAGAAGTTTGCTCCTACTATATCCATTTTGTTTACATATACCATTCTTGGTACATGATATTTGTCTGCTTGTCTCCAAACTGTTTCTGTTTGTGGTTGTACTCCACCTTTTGCTGCTAGTACTGTTACTGATCCATCTAATACTCTTAATGATCTTTGTACTTCTACTGTGAAATCTACGTGTCCTGGTGTGTCTATTATATTTATTCTGTTATCATTCCAAAAACATGTTGTTGCTGCTGATGTTATTGTTATTCCTCTTTCTTGTTCTTGTTCCATCCAGTCCATTGTTGCAGCTCCTTCATGTACTTCCCCTATTTTATGACTCTTTCCTGTATAAAATAAAATTCTTTCTGTTGTTGTTGTTTTTCCTGCATCTATATGGGCCATTATTCCTATATTTCTTGTTTTTTCTAGCGGACATTGTCTTCCTGCCATTTTTTATTTCCCCCTTTCAAGGATACTTACTTTTAATTTTACCACTTATAGTGTGCAAATGCTTTGTTTGCTTCTGCCATTCTATGTGTATCTTCTTTTTTCTTGAATGCTCCACCGTTTCCAGCTACTGCATCTAGTATCTCTCCTGCTAATTTTTCAGCCATTGTTTTTTCATGTCTGCTTCTAGCATATGTTACTAACCATCTTAATCCTAATGTTTGTCTTCTTTCTGGTCTTATTTCTAATGGAACTTGATATGTTGCTCCACCTACTCTTCTTGCTTTTACTTCAAGAACTGGCATTATGTTTTCTAATGCTGCTTCAAAAACTTCTAATGGATTTTTTCCTTCTTTTTCTTTTATTATATCGAAGGCATCATATACTATACCTTGAGCAACTGTTTTCTTACCATCTAACATTATATTGTTTATTAGCTTTGTTACTACTTTGCTATTATATATTGGATCTGGTAATACATCTCTTTTTGCTATAAATCCTCTTCTTGGCACTTTTCTTCACTCCTTTCAATTTTGCTATTTAATAGCATAATGCATTTCTATTTTGCATTTTTAGAATACCATAAGTATTCAAAGTTACTCGGGCATTTTACCCGTAAGTGCTCCTATTAATCTATATCTAAATTTAAGTACCTTAAGTTTAGTAAGAATTAAAGTGCACTGTTTCTAATTTTTATTTTTTTGGTTTTTTTGCTCCATATTTAGAACGAGCTTGCATTCTGTCTTTTACTCCTGCTGTGTCTAATGTTCCTCTTATGATATGGTATCTTACACCTGGAAGGTCTTTTACTCTTCCTCCTCTTATTAGTACAACACTGTGCTCTTGTAAGTTGTGTCCTATCCCTGGAATATATGATGTTACTTCATATCCATTTGATAGTCTTACTCTGGCTACTTTTCTTAATGCTGAATTTGGTTTTTTTGGTGTAACCGTTTTTACAACTGTACATACTCCTCTTTTTTGTGGTGCTCTATTGTTTGTTAGTCTTTTGTTTCTTGAGTTGTATCCATGTTGTAATGCTGGTGCAGTTGATTTTGTTACTCCTGTTTGTCTTCCTTTTCTTACTAATTGATTGATTGTTGGCACTTAAAATTCACCTCCTATTTTTTCTTTTTGGCTTTTTGCAAAAATTTGTCCTTTTTTGTTTTCTATTTACAAAAAATATACCCTTACGGCTATACATTTTTGCTAAATTTTGCCATAACGGTATTATTATACTATTTTACTTACAGATTGTCAATAAATTATAATGATTTTCGTAAATATTTGTTATCATGTTAAATTTAATTTTAAGTATGTGTTTGTGTAAATTATATTACATACAATATTTATGTTAAAAAACTTATTTTATATTGCTATAGTTTTTTTTTTATGCTATACTCAAATTATTATAAGGAGGATATTTTATGTCTGAAAAAGTTTATACAATAGAAGAAATAAAATCTATATTACAAAATATATTACAAAATTTTGAAGTAAAAAAAGCAATATTATTTGGCTCATATGCAAAAAATACACCTACATCTACAAGTGATATTGATTTAGTAATAGACAGTGAAGGAAAATTATTAAATATATATTTCTATGGTCTGTTAGAAGATTTAGTACAAACTTTACAAAAAAATGTTGATTTATTTGAAATATCTGAAATACAAAAAAATAGTAAAATATATGATGATATACAAAACGAAGGAGTTGTTGTCTATGAAAAGTAAAGATAGGATAATCATACAAAAACTAATAGTATATATAGATGACATTGAAAAATATGTTGAAGGTTTACAAGCTAAAGATTTTTTAGATGATAAAAAAACAATAACTGCTTGTGCTTTCACTGTTTCTCAAATAGGAGAACTTGTAAAAGAAATATCAGATGAAACTATTACTAAATATAGTTCCATACCTTGGAATAGCATTAAAGGTATGCGAAATAGAATTATTCACGATTATGAAAATGTTGACTTATCAGTTTTATGGGGAACTATAAAGGAAAGTTTACCTGATTTAAAAGATAATTTAAAAGATATTATAATAAATGATAATGATAACATATTTTAAAAGCATTAACGCAGAAAAGTAGATATTTTCAATGTAGATACCTACTTTTCTTCAAATATATATTATTTTCTAAATTCTCTATTTGTACTAGAATCTACATATTTAGGATTTATTCTAAGTATTGCTTTATCTCCAATACTTACATTTTTGTCTGTTATATCACAAACTATATGGTGTGTTCCAACCCTCCCTAACACTTCACAGCTTTCATTATTTATATTAATCAAAATTTTCTCTTTTTTGAATAAGTCTTTTATTGCTCGTGAAATGTTTCTAATTTTATCTATCTTTCTAAACATGTCTTTTCCTGTTGTTATATTAAATCCATCGTCATATCCACATGGTAATATAGCAATCTTTGTCTTTTTCTTTGTTTTATATGAATTAGAATAACTTACATAACTACCTTTTTCTATTTCTTTTATTTCTGCAACTCTTGTTTCTAAATAGCCAATTCTATTTAATTTTACATCACTTTTACATGATAATCTGCCTAAAAATGCTGACCCTATTCTAACAGCATCTAAATACATATTAGGATATTTTATAAATGCTGATGAGTTACATATATGCAACATTCCTGTCTCTATGTTATTTTGCTTTAGTATTTCTATTGTTTCTTTAAATCTTTTATATTGCTCTTCTGTATATTTTTTATCATAATAACTATTAGAAAAATGAGAATATGTTCCTTCTATCTTTATGCGTTTTGTGGTTTTTAAAGCTTCTATTAATTCTTCAATTTTATTATATACAAACCCATATCTTCCCATTCCTGTATCTATTTTCAGATGTACTCTTACTTGTAGTTCTCTTTCTTCAGCAATGCTTTCTATTATTTGTATATCTTCTTTACTACTAATTGTTAATGTTATATCATTTTCTATCAACTTTTCTACTTCTTCTTTTATTGCTATTCCTGATAGCATTAAAATTTGTTTTTCTATTCCTGCTTTTCTTAATTGAATTGCTTCTTCTACACTTGATACTGCAAATATTTCTATTCCATTTTCTATTAAGTATTTAGTGTATTCTACCGCCCCAAGTCCATATCCATTGCATTTTACTACTGCTATAATTTTTACTTCTTGTTTATTCTTTTCTATTATTTCTTTTATCTTTCTTATATTTTCTTCTAATTTTTCTTTTTCTATTACTAATGTTTTCAAATTGATTTTATGCTATCTATAAAAATAGCATGTCCTCCTTCTATATATATTTTTTATTAATTTAATATATTCTCTTTTTAAAATTCATCATCTAAAAGAAAATCTATTAAATTTACATGCTTTATGCCATTATATTCGTAAGTTAATCTATCTAATGTAATTACATACTTTGGATAGTTATCTTTTATTATATTATATGCACCAAATTCTCTATCTTTTGTTTCTTCATTTGGTATACTGAAAGCAACCTGGATATATATTTTTTTATTTGGTTTTGTCGCTACAAAATCTATCTCTCCCTTTTTGGTTTTTCCAGTATATACATCATATCCTTTTATGATTAATTCATTGTATACTACATTTTCAATTGAATATGACTTATCCATATCTGTTCGATTATTCTTTATTTGAGCAATTCCTAAATCTGTAACATAATATTTATTTAATGTTTTTAAAACAGCTCTTCCATGTATGTCATATCTATATACTTTTCTTATTAATAATGCCTTGCATAAAGCATCTAAATATGAATATATTGTTAATGTAGATATGTCTCTTCCTTCATTTTTTAAGAAATTTATAATATTTTCTGCTGAAAATTCTCTCCCAATTGTGTCTATTATATATTGTAATATTAAATTAAATAATGCAATATCTCTAATTTTTAGTCTCTCTACTACATCTCTTAATATTATTGAATCAAATACACCATATAAATAGTTTTTTATAGACTCTTCTTGTGTAAATTCAAATCTATTTGGTAAGCTTCCCCATTTTAAATAATTTTCAAAAATCTCATCTGTTGATTTCTCTTTTCCTAATAATTCTAATACTTCTGTATATGATAATGGATTTATTTTAAAACTTACATATCTTCCAGAAAGTACAGTTGATAATTCCTCTGATAATAATCTACTATTTGAACCTGTAATAAATATGCTAACTTTTTCTGATGCTCTTAATGAATTTATTACTTTTTCGAAATTTTCTACATTTTGTATTTCATCAAAAAATAAGTAATATAGCTTTTCATCTTGTATCCTGTCTTTTACATATTTATTCAACTCTTTATAATCTGTTAATTTTTCAAATTCTATAAATTCAAAATTTACATATATAATGTGTTTTTCATCTACTTTTCTTCGCCTTAGTTCTTCTATTATTTGCTTTAATATTATTGATTTTCCACATCTTCTTATTCCCACCAAAATCTTTATTAAATCGCTGTCGTAAAATTCTCTGATTTTTTTTAGATATTTCTCTCTTATTAACATTTTTACCACCTATTGTAATTATAATTTTTGTATTGATTTTTGTCAAGTTATTTTTATATATAAAAATAACTTTTATATTTTAATTTTTATTTTTAGATAAAAAAATAAAAATATAATATTTTAATTATATCTTTATTCTTTACTCTAATATATTTAATATACTCCATAATCATATCTTCTTGCATTCTTAAATGCTTTTTTGTTTATATTTATTTTTTTATTTTCATCTTCAATTGTCTTAAAGTTCTAAAAGCCTTCTCAGAAAACTTATATAACTTATATGTTAATGGCTTGAATGGAATATATATTTCACCTAAGAACTCTGTAAATGTAGCACCAAATCCTTGCTTAAATCTATATAAACCATATTGAGGGTGGTTTTCATCTAAGACTCCTGATACACCTCTAAAATCGTACACATCGTCTTTTCTTGCTAGTGCCATTTTAATCATTTCCCATTGTAATAAATAGTTTGGCATTAAGTTTCTATGTTCATTGCTACTTGCTCCATATAAATACCATGTTTTGTTACCATAGAATATTGGAATAACTCCTGATATTGGTTTTCCTTCATAATATGCCATTAATAATTTCATATGATTAGGTGCCAAACAATCATACATCTTTTCAAAATATGCTAAAGACCTTACTATGAAACCATCCCTTGTTCCTGTCTCTACCATTATCCTATGAAATTCTTTTAAGTCTTCTCTTGTTCCTTCTTTTATTTCAACACCTTTTTTAGTTGCTAAGCGAATATTATATCTCCACTTTTGTTTAAAATTTGCAAATACTTCTTCTTCCGTCTTTCCTTTTATGTCTAAACGAAATACATATCTTGGTTGTATTTCATCTTTAAAGTCTTTTGCATCATCTTTAATTTTGTATCCTAATTTAGTTACTATTTCTCTGAACTCTTGATCTTCGCTTACTATATCTGGCTCAATTCTTAATACTATTGCCTTATTTTTTTTTGCTAATTCTCTTGCTCCATCTGTTAGTTGTTTCAAGACTTCTTGATTGTGTATGTCACATACTGGTCCTCTTGAAGAATACATTATATTTCCAAATATAGGTATTTTTCTTATTAATACACATAGTGATCCTATTATTTTTCCGTTATCATCTTCTGCTAAGATTATTTCTGGTTTCCAATTTGGTTTTTTTACTTCTGCCCATTCTATAGATTGTTGGAAGTTACATCTGTCACTTTTTTCTAAAAATTCCTTATATTCATTTCTTGTTTTTTCATCAGTTACATATCTCATTGTTTATTTCTTTCCTTGCACATTATATTTAGGTTTTTATATGGAACACCTATAAACCATGTTTGTATGCAGACTATGTTGGTTTGAGGTAGACTTTATCTACCTCCACCTCCACCACCGGCCTCCGGCCACCTCCTCCGCCACCAGAGAATCCTCCTCCGCCTCCTGTTGCGGAAGAATATGACGATGATATTGATGTGTTTATTGCACTTGAAAATGTTCTACTAAAGTCTGTATTCATTGCTATAAATAATGTTGTGCTGTTTATTGTTGATATATCTTCAAAATTAGGATATACAAGTTTTAATTGTTTTATTACTTCTTTTGATATTCCAAATGCTGTTGCAAATACTAAGTATTTTTCCCATACTGCAACTGCTGGTACTTCTTTTTCATGTAATAGCGAATAGTCTTTCATGTACTTTTTTAGACCATTCCATTCTTCAATCTCATTTACACCTTTTTGTGTAAATACATTTATCTTCTTCAATGTTTTTATTGATTGTACTAGACCTATTATAGTTGTTATTATCGTAACTACCATAGAAATCTTAATTATATAGTTTATCTTTGACATTGTTGTCAAAAATAGTACTGAAGCCATTATTATAAATATTATTAACATAACATATATGACTTGACCTGCTGAATATTTTTTATACTCTTCTTTTGCTTTTTCATCTATAAGTTTATTTTCTTTTAACCCTTTTGATATTTCTTTGTTCATATTATCTGTTAACTTTTCAATTCTAGTAGGATATCTCTCTATGTTCTTTTGTAGTTCTTTAATGGTTATTCCATTTTCTATATTTTTAATATTTTTTATGAAATCATATATGTTTTTTTCTTCTCCTAGTTGTTCATCATCTTTTACTTCTTTTGATGTTTGTTTTATAATAATTTCTTTCTTTTTTTGTTCATTAACATCTATTTGTATATATCCTTTTAGATTTAAGTCTAATAGCCCAGCTGAAAATATTTTTCCTATATCTGCTGATGTAATATCTGATATTGATTTATTTATTAGTCTAAGTGCCTCTCCTGGTGTTGCGTTTTTTCTTGGTATTTCTCTATAGTATTCCAATTTCATTTCTGGGACATATTTTGGTATTTGTGTTTTCTGTATTTTTCTATATATTTTTATCTTTATTATTATTATCATATTAATTATGACTGCAACAATTAAGACTATAGAAGTTATTATTATTTCCCTTTTTAGCCTTTTGGCATTTGCTTCTTCTACCCATTTAGTTTCTTCATCTATTACTTTCTGTAAAATCTCAATATTGCTTGTTCTTGTTGCAGTTTGTATCATTTCTGTTGGAAATAATATTCTTACTTCTAACATGTTTCCTTTATTGTATCCATCTAACTTAAATTCTATTGTGTTTGCTGAAGTTGCTTTTATTTCTCCATTTAATTCTTCTGTGTGTCCCCATACTCTTATATCTTCTTTGTTTTCTGCTGATTGTGGCAATATTATTTTTCCTGTTACCTTTTTTGCTGGTACTTCAAATCCATTTCCTATGAATTGCCAATATAACTCAGCACAATCTTCATATTTGGTTATGGCATCTTTTACTGTGTATTTTATTTTGTATTCTCTTGTTGCTGTACTATTATCTAGTCCTACTCCCCATCCTATTTCAAAATTTCTCTCTTTATTTAAAGCTCCATAATAGTGATTCTTTGTGACATGATATTGCCACAATATGTCTCTTGTTAATTTTATGTTTCCTCCATTTGTTATGTCTGTAACTAATACATCACCTATTCCTGAAAATTTTGTACTGTCTCTTTTAAAATATTTATATAGTGTATTTGTGTCTTGAATTCTTATATCCCAATATTCTGTTACTTCCATATCTCCATTTTCTTTAATATTGGCTTCAAATTCTAATGTATTTAATGCTAGGTCTGCACTTACCGCCTTGGTTATTCCTATTACAATTATTGTTATTAATATTGTTAAGCAAATTTTTGCTTTCTTCATACGGTTCCCCCTTTTCAGAACTTATTATACATTATCTTTTTTTGCTTTTCAATATTTAGTTATATTTTTTCATATCTCTATTCCTATTCATTAATAATGAACAAAAATTTCTTCTAAATGAATAATACTTTTCTATTTATTTTATACGTTTTTTCACATTATTTTATTTTCAAATTTTTAATACTTCTTTCTTATTTAAAATTGTAAAAATATCTAAAATGTAGTATACTATGTGTAATGTACTACATTTCAAGTATAGGAGGGCATGTAGAATGAGTGAGAAAGTTTATAGTATAGAAGAAATAAAGAAAATATTAAAAGAAATATTAAAAGATAAACCAGTATATCAAGTAATATTATTTGGATCTTATGCAAAAAATATGGCAACAAAGGAAAGCGATTTAGACTTAATAATAGATACAAAAGAACAATTAATAGGGTTTAAATTGTTTAGTTTAATAACAAAATTAGAAGAAATATTTAGCAAAAACATAGATGGATTTGAAAAGGCAGAAATTGAAGAAAACTCAAAAATAGATAAAGAAATAAAAAAGACAGGAGTAGTAGTTTATGAAAAGTAAAGAATATATATCATTACAAAAAATGATAGAATATATAGATAAATCAATAGTATATACAGAAGGTTATACATTTTAGGAATTTTGTAATGATAGTAAAACAATAGATGCAACAGTATTTATTATTAGTCAGATAGGAGAATTAGTTAAAAATATTCCAAAAGAAACCATGGAAAAATATTCTAATATAGAATGGAACATGATAAAAGGTTTAAGGAATAGAATTGTGCATGACTATGAAGGAATAATTTTAAAAAGTGTATGGCATGTAGTAAAGGTAGATATTATAGAATTAAAAAAGGAAATACAAAATATCATTGAAACAGAAAAACATTAATAAATAAGAGTTTTTAAGTATAAATTTACTCTTCCCCTAAATATTTTGTAATAGCTTCAGCAAATCCACCATCTTCTACTGGAGAAGTTGTGATATATGATGCAATTTGTTTTAATTGCTCTGAAGCATTTGCTACTGCTACACCAATACCAGCATTTTGTAGCATATCTTTATCATTAATATTATCTCCTATTGCCATTACCTCATCTTGTGATAATCTTAAATACTCGCGTAGCAAATTAAGTGCATTTCCTTTACTTGTATTTGAAGATGTAATATCCAAATACTCATATTCTTTTCCTATAATAGTATCTTTATACTTTCCATATTTATTTATTAAAGTTATATTAACATCTAATACTTTATTAAGTTCATCTTTTATACCTAATAACCCTGTTTCACCTGAAATAATAAATCGTAATATTTTTTCATCAGATTTCTTTGCAAATTTGTAAATGTCATCTACTATGCGAACTTCTAAATTCTAATCTGAATTTTTATTTAATATATAATTTCTTAAATCCATATACATTAATTTTTCACTTACAATTACATTATTTGTGTAAAAATGTACATGTAGATTATGTAATTTAGCAAATTTGATACATTTTAATACTACATCTTTATCTAATGACGAGCAATAAATTTCTTTACCTGCTTTAAAGTCTATGACTTGTATTCCATTTCCAAAAATTCCATATGAAGCATTAAAGTTTTCACACACATTTTTCACTGATGAATATATTTTTCCAGTTGAAATTGCAAATCCAATATTTTTATCTTTTATTTGTTTTATCACATCTGTATTCTTACTTGCTATTTTGTTATATTCATCTACAATTGTTCCATCTAAGTCACTTGCAATTAGTTTTATAGACATTTTTATCACCACTCTTTTTTATTTGAGACTATAATATACTAAAAAATAAATAAAAGCAAATTATATTTCAACTAGTTTAAATCATTGACAAAGTTTTCTATAGGCGATATAATTTGCAACAAGAAAGCCAAATTTTTCAAGTCTATATTATATTTAGGAAAGGAAACTAAAAATAATGAAAATAACAGATTTATCTGAAAAAGAATTAGTTGAATTAAACGAATTTTTAGAAAATCATACAAAATCACACTTTATGCAATCACCAGAGTGGGCAAAAGTAAAAACAGATTGGATAAATGAAATATTAATAGTAAGAAATCCAAAATCAAATAAAATTGTAGGAACAATGAGCATATTAATAAGAAAAATACCAGGAATACATCAAAATATGATGTACGCACCCCGCGGATTTGTATGTAACCCTCATGATAGAGAGACTTTACAAGATTTAACTAACCAGGTTAAAGAATTAGCAAAAAAATATGAAGCATTTATATTTAAAATGGATCCAGATATTTCAAATGCAGATGCAGAATTCAAAATAATTATGAAATCTTTAGGATATAAATTTACGAAAGATAGTAAAAAAGCTTCAAGAGGGTTACAACCTAGAATAATAGAAAGAATTACATTAACAAATAAAACAGAAGAAGATTTATTAAAATCTTTCAATGAAAAACATAGATATAATGTACGATTATCAGCACGAAAAGGAGTTACATTAAGAGAAGGTACAAAAGAGGACTTGCCTATCTTTTATGATATAATGAAAACAACTGAAGCTAGAGACAATTTTTATGTACGCCCTTTATCATATTTTGAAAAAATGTGGGATGCCATGGGTGAAGACCATATAAAATTAATATTTGCAGAATATGAAGGACAAGCAATTTCTGCTGTACTTCCTATCAAATACGGTAATAAAGTATGGTATCTATATGGTGGTAGTTCAAATAACCATAGAAATTTAATGCCTAATTATTTATTGCAATTTGAAATGATGAAATGGGGATTAAATACAAATTGCGATATTTATGATTTTAGAGGAGTTTCAGGAGTACATGGACCTAATCATCCTCAATATGGAATATATATTTTTAAAAAAGGATTTAATGGAGATATTATAGAACTTGTAGAAGGATTAACAATTGTTTTCAATCCTTTCGTAAACTTTGCATTTGATGTATGTGAATCAATATATAAAACACTAACTAAAATAAAATTTAAAAGAAATGTATCAAAGGAGAAATAATGTTTAATAAAAAATCAAATGAAAAAGGAAATATAAAAAAAGGGTCTTTTATGGGAAATGTATTGGTAATTATGTTTTCCCAAGTTTTAATTAGAGTTTTAGGTTTAGTTTATAGAATTTATCTTACAAATCGCCAAGGTTTTGGAGATACAGGAAATGCATTATATAGCGCAGGATACCAAATTTATTCTTTATTACTATTACTTTCTTCAATAGGTATTCCTAGTGCTGTTGCTAAATTAGTTTCAGAAAAAGTAACTTTGGGAGATTATAAAGGTGCAACTAAAACTTTTAAAATTTCCCTTTCTGTAGTTAGCTGTGCTGGTTTAATAGGAAGTCTTCTTCTATTTTTAGGTGCTGGTTTCATTTCTGATATAGTTCTTAAAATTCCAGATTCTAAAATGACAATTATGGCTATTGCACCATCTGTATTTTTCGTTGCAATATCTTCTGTTATTAGAGGATACTTCAATGGTAGAAATACAATGAAGCCTACTGCTAACTCACAATCATTAGAACAAATATTAAAAACTATATTTACAGTTGTATTTGTAGAAATTGCAGCTGCTGCTACTTCAACAAATACTGTAGCTATGGCTGTAGCCGCTAATATTGCAACTACTGTTTCTGTAATTTCTAGTTTTGTATACATATTTTTATATTTTAGACATAGAGCAAAATTTATTAATCAAGAAATGAGAAGCCAAGTTGAATATAAACCAGAGCATAGAAAAAAAATACTAAGAAGAGTTTTATCTGTAGCAATACCAATATCTTTAACATCAATTATTGTCTCTATAAATAAAACAATTGATGCTATAACAGTTCCTAGATCACTAATGACATTTTTGTCTTATACTGACGCCATGCGTATTTATGGTGTTTTAAGTGGTAAAGTAGATACAATAGGCGGTTTACCTCTATCTTTTAATACTGCCTTTTCAGTTGCTTTAGTTCCTGAACTTGCAGCATTAAAAGCTATAAATGATAAAGCTGGAATTGCTAAAAAGATTAGCATATCAATGTTGCTTACAATACTTATTGCTTTTCCTTGCACAGTTGGGCTTTGTATTTTCGCTCAACCAATATTAGATTTGATTTTCCCAAATGCTAATTTTGGTGCTTATATCTTAGCAGGATACGCTTTTACTATTGTTTTTACAATGCTTGGTCAAAATATGAATGCTGCTTTACAAGGATTAGATAAATTAAAGACTCCAGTAATTGCTCTTGCAATTGGCTCTTTTGTAAAGTTTTTGGCTAATATAATATTAGTTCCTATACAAGGAATTGGAATCTATGGTGCTATTGCAGGATCTATCTTGTGTTATTCTTTTGTTCTTGGAATTGAATTGATTACTTTAAAAAGAATGATAAATATAAAATATAGCATTGTTAAACTTATTATAAAACCTCTTATTGCAGCTGGTATTATGGGTGGAGTTTCTTATTTAATTTATACTGGTTTATTAAATATAATTGTTCCTAAGCTTGCTACGATAATTGCTCTATTTAGTGCAGTTATTGTTTATGCTTTATGTGTTGTTTACTTAAATATTTTAAGCGAGGAAGATTACCTTGCTATGCCTAAGGGAAACAAAATATATAAAATTGTTAGTAAATTACCTAGACCTTTTAAACATGCTTAGATATATAGTTGTATCGATAATTAAAGTATGTAGTATTAGTGTTACTACATGCTTTTTTGTAACATTTTTTTTTGACATAAATATAATATATTAGACAATTTTCTTAATTTCTTAACTTTACATTTTAATGGTATGGTTAAGTAAATGTTAACAAATTCTCATTGTGTTTTTGCTTTATGAAAGGATTGTGAAAGTTATGAATCTAAATGATTTAGAATTAAATAAATATGGTAAAATAAAGAGTCTTAATTGTACAGGTAATATTCGTAGAAGATTACTTGATTTAGGTCTAATTCCACGGTACATCAATTACTCCTATCTTTATCAGTCCTTCAGGAGACCCTAGAGCTTTTGAAGTTCGTGGTAGTGTAATTGCAATTAGAAAAGAAGACAGCTGTCAAATAGATATATCTGTTTGATACTGTCTTTTTAGTTTTAGAAAACTCTTATAATTAGAAAATAAAAATAGAAGAAAAATTGATAAACTTATGTGATTTAATGTGTCCACAAGGTGGAAAAGTATTTACAATAGATAAAAGATTAATTGATATTATGATTAGAAGAGGTGCTTATTCAAATACTCAATATCACATAAAAGAAACATATAAATTAAAAGAATATTTTGATAACTTATTAGGTTATAACTTATATGACTTATTCCCAGAAATAAAAGAGAATTTATAAATAATTAAGGAAGTAACTTATCATGATTTTACTTCCTTAAAATTTTATATTTACTCCAATTTTAAATGTTCATCCATTTTCTCTAGTCTACGAACACTACTATTATTTTTTAATAACTCTAGCTGTTTTTTTGCTGTATTATTCAATTTTACAATTCTTTCGCATTGAGAAATTCCACTTGTTATTAGTTCTGCATTTAAATTTTCAAGATTTGCTAAAACAACTAAATGTAAAATGTCGGTATAATCTCGAATATTTCCATCTAAATTTGGATTCTTATCTCTCCATTCTTTTGCTGTCATTCCAAATAAGGCAACATTTAAAACATCAGCTTCATTTGCATATACATATTGCTTTTGCTTTTCAGTTAATGTTGGGACAATAAATTCTTTTATACTATCTGTATGTATAATATAATTAGTTTTAGATAATTCCCTTTTTACAGACCATTCAATTTTGTTTTGATATGATTCATTGATTTTTAATCTTTCAAATTCAGTTATTAAATATAACTTAAATTCTGGACTTAACCAACTAGCAAACTCAAAAGCAATATCTGGATGTGCAAATGTTCCAATGCTATATCTACCACCTTTTGCAATAATTCCAATGCTATTTGTTCTTTTTATCCATTGTGAGGGAGACATAGCAAAAGAGTTTTTCCCATATTCAGTTTTAATTTGGTCGAATTCGACCAAATTAAAACTAGCATTATGTAATTGTTCCCAAAGACCTATATAATCAATTGTACTAACTCTTCTTAACCAGTTTTTTACTGTAAAAGATGGATCACTCGAATTTTGATACTTAGCTAAATCAGTTAATGATATAAAATCTGTTTTATCAATCCTAATAACACTTATAGGAGTGTCTTTTACTATTATTTCTGTTTTTATAAGTTCATTTTTCATAAAAAATATCACTTCCAATCTCAGTAAACTTTGCATATATTTTAAAACAACTGTTTGCAAAAGTCAAGTAAATTTTCAAATATAAATAAATTCTTTTAATATAATTTCTTCCACCAAATTTTTATAATTATTCATAAGTCCTGTCCATTTTAAAGGATTAGTAGTTTTCAGATTTTCATCAATAGGATTTCTTTCTAGCATTTGTTTCATAAGTATTTCAAATCTTCTTTTAGCTTGTTTATCAGTTTCTACAATATGTCTTCTTAAAGTTTTGTTCATAAACTTTATTATATATTCAGATTTCTTATGATTTTTTAAATATTCTAATCTTAAATTTCCATACTTTCCAATAATATAATCATTTTCGTAATCATCCTTTTCCAAATATAAGTCAGGAATAAAATAATCTCCTTCTTTGTGATAAGTTATCTCTACCATAACTAAAACCTCCTAAAATTGATTTTCACTACAAATTAGACTAAATAATTTATATCTTCAATAAGCTATCTAACACAATAAAATTATGGAAGAAATTCATAAGGAAAATTTTGTCCTTATTAGAATTCTCCCAATGGAGAAACAGCTGATGACATTGCTAAAAGAAAGGCTTAAGAAATAGAGAAGATATTTTAGACAATATGGGAAGTGATGAACTTATAGCAAATTTATTTAGAATTTCTCAAACTGAACAAAGATTGAAAAAAGATAATATTCAAACAGAAAAAGAAGCTTGCAACACACATAATAAAATTGGAAAGATTGTTAGAAAAGCAATTAAAGAAGCTGGACGGAACTATGCCAGAAAGTTTGCCTACACCAAAAAAGAGTTTAAAACAATTAGAAAAAGAAAATAAAATAAATCTGAAAAAAATTGAAATAAAAAAGATAAATAAAGGTGATAATATGATGGAATTATGGGAAGTACTAGATGACAATGGAAATGTAACAGGCGAAATAATGAAAAAATATGATTAGGAAGTTTTTGATAGAGGCTTTTATCATTTGGGTGCGGATGTATGGATAATAAATAGTGATAATAAAATATTAATTCAAAAAAGAGCAAAACAAAAAAAGTTATCACCTAATGTATGGGCTATGACAGGTGGTTCTGTTATATTAGGAGAAAATTCAAAAGATACAATTGTTAGAGAGTCAAAAGAAGAATTAGATATTGATATTAATGCTAATGATTTAAAATTAATTACGAAATTTAAAACAGGAAATGTTTGGATTGAAACATATATTTTAAAATGTGATTATGATATATCTAAAATGAAATTTCAAGAAGATGAAGTTTCAGATGTAAAATGGGCAACTTGGACAGAAATTAACGATTTAGTAAATAGTGGTAACTTTATAAAACATAGATGGGAATTCGTTAGCAGATTTCTTAAAGAAGAAATAAAATTGTAGAAATAGAATATGCTAATAATGATATATAGAAAATTCAATATCAATATTTTCTAATCCTTTGCTATTGTAAAAATTCCTATCTTTTTTAGCTGTGCTTGTCTTAACATTTTACTACATTCATTTACTGTACTTCCTGTTGTATATATATCATCTATTAGCAAAACTTTTTTTCCATTTATTTTGTCTAAGTTTCTTATTTCATATACTCCCTTTGCATTTTCTTCTCTTTGCTCTTTATTTAATTTGCTTTGTGCTATAGTATTTTTTGTTTTATATAAAATGTCTTTTGCATATTCTATATTTAACCTTTTGCAAATCTCTTTTGATATTAATTCGGTCTGATTATATCCTCTTTCCTTTTTTCTTTTCTTGCTTACTGGTACAGAAATTATGATTTCGTATTCACTTAGCATTTTGCAAAGTTCTTTATCCTTTAATATAATTTCTGAAAACATTTTATAACTATATGATTTTTCTTGAAACTTATATTTTATTATTTCTTCTCTAACAATTCCATCATATTTAAAAATATAGATATGCTCATCAAAGTATTTTTCCATATCATCTTGGTAATTGTCTATTTTTAAATCATGATATTTCTTAAATTGTATTTTGCATTTATTACATAACCAATTTGGGTCTATTTTTCCACACTTTCCACATACTGGCGGATATATTAAGTCTAATATTTTTTGTATTATTTTGTTATCTCCTTCCTGTTTTAGTTCATATTTATTAATTACTTTTGAAATTAAAATTTATATTTTATCTGTGTTAATATCATTACCCTATATGTTTTAATTTATATTCTAGTCCTGTGTTTCTCTTTTTGCTATCAACATTTTGTATCATATATTCTATAACTTTTGGGCTACTTATTATTATTAGCATTTTCTTTGCCCTTGTTATCCCTGTGTATAACAAGTTTCTTGTTAGCAACATTGGTGCTGTCGGAGGAACTACCATTATTACAACATCAAACTCACTCCCTTGTGCTTTATGTATTGTTACACTATAGCTATGTTCTATTTGTTCAAGTTCTGAAAATTCATACCAACACTCTTTATCATCATCAAATTTTATTTGTACCACTTTTTCTTTTTCATTTATTTTTATTATTTTTCCTATTTCACCATTAAATACACCGTTACCTGTCTCATATTCTTCATTTCCATTTTTATTATTGATTATTTTTCTTTCCCAGTAAATATCATAATTGTTTTTTATTTGCATTACTCGGTCTCCCTCCCTGTATGTTGCTCCTAGACTGCTTTTTTCTGATATTCCGTTCTCTATGTGGATTTAATATCTCTTGTAATGCTTTATTTAGTTCTTTTGTTCCTAATATTCCTTTTTTGGTTGGTGTTAATATTTGTATGTTTTGAAAGAAATCATAATCTCCGAATTTTTTTAGCCTTCCATTTGATAAGGTTATTACTTCTTCTAACATTTTTTCTTGTACATTTTGTTTTATGAAGAAAAAGTCTTCTCTTGAGTTCTCTTCCTCCTTTTCTTTTGTTATAAAGTTTTCTCCATTGTTTACCCTATGAGCATTTACTATTATCTTACTTTGTGCTGCTTGTCTAAATATTTTATCTAGATGTATTGTTTCTATCTTTCCTGATTCTATTATGTCTTTTAATACGCTTCCTGGTCCTACTGATGCTAATTGGTCACTATCTCCTACTAATACTAATTTAGTTCCTTGATATATACTTTTTAGTAGATAATTCATTAAAAATATGTCTACCATTGACATTTCATCTACTATTATTACATCTGCATCTATAGGTGCACATTGATAGTCTGCATCTTTTTTGTATACAGCATCTTCGCTTATTTTCCCTATTTCTAATAGTCTATGTAATGTGCTTGCTTCTTCCCCTGTTGTTTCTGTCATTCTTTTCGCTGCTCTTCCTGTTGGCGCACACAATACTACTTTGTTTTTCTTTTCTCTGTAAATTTCTAATATTGTTCGTATTATTGTCGTTTTTCCTGTCCCTGGCCCTCCTGTTATTATTGCTACATTATTGTTACTTATTATTTCTATTGCTTCTTTTTGTTTGTCTGATAATTCTATGTTTTCTTTCTTTTCTATATTTTTGATTTCTGATTTTACATTGTGTATCTTTTTTGTATTTTTGGCTAATTGTAATTTTATTAAATTGTCTACAACATTTCTCTCTGCTCTATAAAATGCTATTAAGTATACCCATTCTTCTTCATTTTCTCTTTTTTCTATTACTATTTCATCTGTTGTTTTCAATGTAATAATTTGATTTTCTATTTCTTCTTCATCCACTCCTATTAGTTGTTTTACAAATTCTATTAGGTTTTCCTTTAGTGTACAACAATGTCCGTTATATGTTGTGATTATTAAAGCATGCTTTATCGCACTTTTTATTCTTTTTTCATTGTTTGCTTCTATTCCTAAATCTAGCGCCATTCTATCTATCTGTTTAAAGTCTACTCCTCTTGCTATGTCTATTAATATGTATGGATTTGCTTCTATTTCTTCAATTGCATTTACTCCTAATAGTTTAAATACCTTTTGTGCATGTTCGGCTCCTAAACCGAATTTTGATAGAAATCCTACTATTTGCCATACTTCCCAATTTTCTATAAATGATTGTGATATGTCTTGTGCTTTTTCTTTTGTTATTCCTGCTATTTCTGATAATCTTTCTGGCTCATTTCTTAGTACATTTGTTGTGTCTTCTCCAAACTTTTTTACTATCTTTCTCGCTGTTGCCTTTCCTACTCCTTTTATATTTCCATTTGCTAAATACATTTCTAATGCTTCTAATGTTCTTGGCATTAACTTTTCAAATGTGTCTACTTTAAATTGTTCTCCGTATTCTCTATGCTCTATGTATTTTCCTACTAATTTTAGAGTGTCTCCTTCTGAGATAAATGGCAAATATCCTACAATTATTGTTTCTCCATATTCCATCTCAAATTCAGCTACTACATAACTATTTATTTCATTTTGATATATTATGTTTGTTACTATTCCTTCTATCTCCAATATTGTGCCTCTTTCCTCTTCTATTTTCTTGTTTGTTAATTTGCTTTATTCTACTATAATTTGTTTTAAATATCAATTCTTTTTGTTAATTATATACGTGTTTGGTTACTAGAAATTCACCTGATAAATTACTAAAAAACATTGTTTTTAATAAAAAAAACTAAATGCTACCATACATTTAGTTTTCCTAACACTCATAAATAAAAGTTAAATATAGTATACTATATTTTTTATTATATATCAAACGATTTTTAAAAATTTATTTTAAACTCGATTTTTAAATTTTTTTATTATCCTAATTATAATGTTACATTATGATGTCAATATCATACACTCCACCATTCTGAACAAGTTTAACTGCTTTAGATTCAACTTCATTACCATTTAATAATACTTTTTCTACTCCTGTGCTTTTTGAATTATCATTTCTAACTTTTATTTTATATAAGCTATTTCCAAACCTATATCTAATTGAATATTCTTTCCAATCTTTAGGAATACATGGATTTACTGTTAACATTCCTTTTTTTACTTTTAATCCTAAAATATATTCAATCCCTGCAATATAGTACCAACTAGATGAGCCTGTATACCATGTCCAGCCTCCACGACCTGCTAAATTTTTTGCACCATATATATCTGCTGCAATAACATATGGCTCAACCTTATATTTGTTTACTGCATCTTTTGTTCTAGCATGTTCTATTGGATTTATCATTCTATATAGCTCTAATGCCTTATCACCAAATCCAAGCATCGTTTCTGCAATTATTGTCCATACTGCTGCATGTGTGTATTGTCCTCCATTTTCCCTAACACCTGGAAGATACGCTTTTATATATCCTGGCTCTAACTTACTCTTTTCAAAAGGAGGATCTAATAGCTTAATTATTCCATTTTCTCTGTCTATCAAATAATTTTCTAAACTTTCCATAGATATATATTTTTTATCATTATCACCAGCATTTGAAATAACTGACCAACTTTGAGCAATACTATCTATTTTACATTCTTCATTTTCAATAGTACCTAAAACTGCTCCGTCATCACAAAATGCTCTTTTAAACCATCTTCCATCCCAAGCATTTGAATTTAGATTTTTCTTTAACCCTAGCTTTATTTTATTTAGCTTTTCTAATAGCAAAATAATCTCTTGCATAGACTCTTCTTGATTATTCTCTTCTGTAGATGTTTCATTAAAGTTATGGTTAGTATTTTGATTTAGTTTCATCCACTCTTTACATATTGGAATAAAATTATCTAAAATATAATACTGAAAAAAACCTAACCATACACTTTCACCTTTCCCTTTATTTCCTACCTCACTAAATCCGTCATTCCAATCCCCTGAGCCAATTTTAGGCAAACCATGTTCTCCAAAATTTAAGCTCTTATTTATAGCCTTTATACAATGTTCTAAGATACTTCCTGTCTCTTGTGTTGTTTCGAATTTATCATATCTTTCATCTTCATTTTCCTTTAAAAGTTCTCCTTTTAAATATGGTGTTTGAATATTCAAAATACTATAATCTCCTGTAAAATCTATATATTGTATTACCAAAAATGCTAACCATAGTAAGTCATCTGAAAATTTAGTACGAATTCCCCTTTGTGTTTCTTCATGCCACCAATGTTGTACATCTCCCTCTAAAAATTGATGACTACTATGCTTTATTATCTGATTTTTCATAATATTAACATCTAAAAATTTTACACCCAAAGTATCTTGAAGTTGGTCTCTAAACCCAAATGCTCCTCCTGATTGATAAAAACCCGTTTTCGACATTAATCTACATGCAATTGTTTGATACATAACCCAACCATTTAACATTATATCCATTGATGCTAATGGTGTTTCTACATATACCTTATCTAAAAGGTCAGACCAATGCTTCTTTACTTTTTCTAATTCTATTTTACAATTTTGTATTTTACTATATTTGTATGATATTTCTTTATATGAAGTATTAACAGTTTCTGACTTTTGTAATAATTCTTTGCTATCAAAACTTTTTTCTTTTAATGCTCCTAGAACTAGTGAAATTTCTCTTGTTTCGAAACTTTCTAAATCTATATCAAATTCTATTGCTATACAACTATCTTTACCTAATCCATTAGATTCATCTAACTTTTCTACATTTATACCCTTTGGATTTGATAATCCATTACATCCTAAGAATGTCTTCTTATTTCCTGTAAAACTGTTTATTTTCTCGCTACTTGAGACAAAAATTAATTGATCATTTTCTTCTGAATTATATAAATTCTTAGCTATTACTACATTATTGTTCTTCTCAAATTCTACATTTATATATCCATTACTTTTTATTTCATCTTCTCCAATTACTGGCTTTATATAATAAACTAACTTTAGTTTCTTTTTAATTGGCTCTGTATTTTTTAAAGTTATAATATTTATTTTACAGGTATCTTCCATTGGAACAAATACTTCAGTTTCTTGTATTACATTCATACTTTGGTGAATGTATTTACTATATCCAAATCCATATACAATATTGTAATCATTTTCATCTGGAGCAGGATTTGCTCCTAATGACCATACAACATTTTTTTCTTTATCCTTTAAATATATAATTTCTGATGGTATATCCATAGCTGATGAATTGTTCCAAGCAGTAACTCTATTTACTCTGCAGTTTTCATACCATGTATATCCTCCCATATTTTCAGTTACAATTGTCCCAAAATTCTCGTTTGTTAAAACATTACACCATACTGCTGGCAACCTATTATCTCTATTTATTTTTATTAGATATTCTTTTCCGTCTTGCGAAAAACCACCATATTCATTATAATATTTTAAATCATTATATTCTTCCAAGTTCATCATCCTCCATATCATGTATTACTGTTTTTAAGTTTCCTAAGTGGCTATCTATAACTATGCTTGAAACGAATTTTATTAAATCTACATCTTTTAAATCCATTTCGTTTTGTTCTAATAAAAATATTCCGCTTCTAATATTTTTTAAATATGTCATATTATTATTTGCAATTTCTTTTTCAATTTCATCTCTAATATAATTTTCATAACTATATTTTTCTTCATTTAATATGACAAGTTCGACAAATATATTTTTAGTTCTAAAGAATTCATACGCTTTTAATACTTGTTTTATAACATATATGTCATTCATGTTCCTAATTTGAACTAATATGATTGGCATATCTCCTGAAATTCCATATTTCCATAATTCACTTTTATTATATCTTGTTTTAGGGACTTTACTTATCCATTTTGATTTTAAAGGATTATCAAATAAAATATAAGAAAGCATTTTTTGATACAGTTCAATTTCTGTTCCTTTTATATTCAAATACCTACT
Source organism: uncultured Clostridium sp. (assembly GCA_947087745.1). Classification (GTDB taxonomy): domain Bacteria; phylum Bacillota; class Clostridia; order TANB77; family CAG-508; genus CAG-269. Next base: position 25,496 of record CAMUDX010000019.1, read on the forward strand.
TTCTGCTTCACATCTAGCCTTTGATATCTCAAATGTCCTTTCAATATTGCTAATTTGATATTTTGCTAAATTGCTAATACATTGTTCTTTATCTTTCTCTACTGAAATAATCAAGTCTACATATATTGTTTGCTCTGGTAAAACTTTTACAATATTTTTCATAGCTATAATCGGCTCTGTAACTAAATCTGTACTTTTTGAAAATGGAAGTGATTGTTTAATCATTTTTGGTATTTCTAAATTGCCTCTACCTATAAATTTTTCTTTGTCTATTTCATATTCTGTTTTCCCAATTTGTTCAGCATCTGTGGATAATTTGGTTGCTAAATATACTTCCTTATCATTTGCTCCCCTCTTTTTTCTTTTTACTATTAGGCTATCTGTTTCTTCATCATATTCATATACTAAAAATAAATTGTTAAATGCTTGATGTGAATAATCTTGCTCTGGTTTTGATAGTATTGGCTCAAAATAGCTCACTACCTCTAGCGTTTGTTCTGTATTTGTATTATTCGTAATTTCTAATCTTCTTATTTCAACTGGGTCATTTGAACTAACTGTTACATTCATTATTGTTTTTATTCCATCAACTATAATCTTTTCTTTAACTCTATCTGGCATGAAACTTATACTATAACTTTCATTTTTAATGTCATTATTTTGTTTATTATAATTAGTAGACCATATTTTATTTGTCTGTATATTTTTTATATACAAAAATATACCCTGATTTTCTTCTGATGTATTTTTATATCTATTTATATAAATATCTCCATATTTGCTAAATCCATTTCCCTTTTGATTAATTGCTACTGTATAATTTTCATTTGATATCACATTTCCTCTAATTACTCTTTCATCAATTTTATTAAATGTCTGCTCTGTATACCCTTCATAATCTTTATATTTTATTTTTTCTATTTTTTCTTTTGTCTCTTTTGTTATTATAAATGTTTCTGGCATTCTTTCTTGTAATAGTATTTGTGTTCCTGCTATCTCTGGATTAGTCATAAATCTTTTTTGTAATATATTATTGTTTACTAAATTGTTTATTGATAGTAATATAAGTGCTTGATGGTGTGCCATATATGTTTTTACAACTGATGATGTTTGCCCTTTTTCTACTCTTTCAGGTGTATAATCTATTGATTCGTAAAATCCGTATTTATCAAGCATTCCTTGACTTTCTAATTCTTTTAAATTTCTAATAACTTCTTTTGGTATATAATTTATTGCTAATATACTTCCATAACTTGATACTACCATTTCATCTGCTAATCCTCTTTTTAGCCCTAACCAAGGTATTCCAAAAGCCTTGTACTGATAATTTGATTTTAAATCTTTTAAATTAAATGCAGCTTCTGATATCCCCCAAGATATTCCTAACTTTTTGGCATATTCTCTTTGGCTCATTATCATAAATTTACATGATTCATCTATTAAACTACCTTTATATACTGGTATATTTATATTTGGCATTAAATATTCAAATGCTGTTCCTGACCACGATATAAGTCCTTTATAGTCTTTTAAATTTGTTAATGTTCTACTAAGGTTATTCCAATGTTTTACTGGTACATCTTTTTTTGCTATTGCTACAATACTTGCTTGTCTTGCTTCTGATGCCAATAAATCATAATATGAATCTGTTAATTTGTTTTCTTCTACATTAAATCCTATTGAAAATAGTCTCTGTTCTGGGCTATATAATACTGAAAAGTCTGTGTTCTTTATTAATGTTGTTAATTGTCTTCTCATCTTTTTTAACTTTTCTATATAATCTATTCTTTTTATTTTGCTTGAACATTTATATTTTTTTATTGTTCTTGTACTATTTATATCTCTTTTTAATTCCAAATTTTGATGTTGCTCTAATGTGTTTTCTATAAATCCTTTTGTTACATATAAATATCCTACAAAATTACCACTATCTACAGTTGATACATATCTTGGCATTAAGCTTTGCATTGTTTTTGTATTGTACCAATTGTATAAATGCCCATTCCATTTAGGTAGACCATCTATTACATCTATTATTTTTTCTAGTAATTCTATTGTTTTATCTTTTGAAATAAATCCAATATCATATCCTGATATTACTGCTAATAAAGATAAACCAATATTCGTTGATGATGTTCTTGATACAGTTTGTGGACTTCTTCCTTCTTGATAATTATCTATTATTAAATAATTGTTTTCTTTTGTTAAATATTCTTCAAAAAAGTCCCATGTTCGTTTGGCAACCTTTAATATATAGTTTTCTTCTTTTTCTGTTATTTCTTCTATTTTTTCTCTTTCTCTTGGTGTTATACTTATATAACACATTACACCTGGTGTTATAATCCATATTGTTCCAATTATTAATACATATATATTCTGTTCTATTATTGATACACTTAACATTAAAATTCCTAATATTATATTTGCTATCATTAATCTATAATATGATATTACATCAGTTTTGGATGTTTTTTCTGCTTCCTCTGATGTCATCCATTCTAATAAATGTTTGTGTGTTATTGTTAATCTATATATTGTTTTAAAAATTGCGGTTATTGACATATATGCTTTATATGGTAGTGTTCCTATTGATAATATTAATCTATATATAGCACCTTGTATAGTACCTACCTTGTGTATAAATGTTTTTTGATATTTTTCCCCTTCTTTTCTGAACATTATATAATTTATTATTTCTAAAATATATGGTATTGCTACTGCTAATAACGATAGAGTCATTATTGTTTTATTTTCTAAAAAATATATTATGCAAATTATGCAAGCTATTTCTAATAAACTTCTTCGTAAATTATCAAATATTTTGTATCTTGATATTATATTTAATTGTTTGCTGTTTAGCCATTTTATTATTTGCCAATCTCCTCTTATCCATCTTGATAATCTATTTATATGGCTCATATATTTGCTTGGATAATCATCTATAAGCATTACATCTGAAACTAGTCCACACCTTAGGTAACATCCTTCTAATAAGTCATGACTTAATACTGTATTTTCTGGTATTGCTCCTTTCATGACTGTTTCAAATACTTTTAAATCATATATTCCTTTTCCTGTGAATATTCCTTCTCCAAAATTATCTTGATATATATCTGATATAGCATTTGAATATAAATCTGTTCCGCCTTGTCCTGCAAATATTTTTGTAAATAAGTTTTTATAACTTATGTCTAATTTTACTCCTATTCGTGGTTGCATTATTCCATATCCATCTATTACTACTTTTTTAGTTTGATCTATTATTGGTTTATTTAATATGTGTGCCATTGCACCTATTAGCTCTTCTGCTGTACCTATTGGTAGGTCTGTATCTGAGTCTAATGTTATTACATATTTTATTCTTGGCTTATTATCTTTTGGTATTGTATTTACTCTAAAGCTTTCCTGTTCTTCTCCTAATAAAAATTTATTAAATTGATTTAAATATCCTCTTTTTCTTTCCCATCCTAAATATGCATTTTCGTGTGGATTCCACTCTCTTTTCCTATATATAAAGTGGAATTTCGGAAATTCTTTTGAATATTTTCTATTCAACCTTTCTGTTTCTTCTAGTCCTGCTTGTATTACTTCTTTATCAAATTCTTCTTCTTCATTTCTACTTTGTGAACAGTCTCCTAATATTGAAAAATATAGGTTTTCGCTTCTATTTGCTAAATAAAATATTTCTAATTTTTTTGCTAGTTCTTTTACTTTTTCTCTTGATTTTACAATTGTTGGTATTACTACAAATGTTGCATGCTCTGTGTCTATTCCATTTGTAAAATCTATTTTAGGTATTATTTTTGGCTTTATTATTTTTCCTAGTATATATTGCATTATATGAATTATTATTTCTGATATTGGTATTGCTAATAATATTATTCCTATTATCTTATTTACTAGGTTGTTTGTTTTATTTAATGTCATTCCTAGTATTATTGATATTGCTATACTGAAAAACGACATTGCTAAAATATATATTTTCATCTTGTTTTCTTTTTTTATGTCTTTATATCTGTATCCTAATTCTTTATATAACTTTTCTATTCCATTATCTATTAAATAATATCCTATGTGACTTTTTTTGTTTCCATCTCCATTTTGATTTGCTAGTTCTAGTAATTTCTGCGATATATATATTTCTGATGTTTTTGTTTCGTATCCTATTTCTTTTATTTTGTTTCTGTAATATTCTTTTGTTTTGTAATCCATCTTTTCGTATACACCTGCTGGGTCTTGTCTTAGTAGTTCTTCTATTCCATTTACTTTTTCGAATATTTCAGAAAAATTCATTCTTTGTATTGCTTTTAAGCTTAAAATACCATTTCCTATTGATACTTTTCTTACAGCTATATCTATGTGCTCTCTTTTTATTGCTTCTTGTACTGTTATTCCTGTTCTACTTACTATTTCCTCTAATGCTTTTTGATAGCTATAAGCCTTTTTCCCATACTTCTTTAGGCTATATGACATGTATTCTATATATGCATATCTTGAATTATCAATTATATTTAGTTTTTCCTTTTGTTTTACTTCTTTTAGTAGAGCTGTTGTATTTTCTTTTAAGTCTGTTTCCTTTTTTTCTAGCGTTTTTTCTATTATGTTTTTTGCTCTCATTTTTTGTATTTGTGAATTATATATTCTCTCACATATTTCTCTTATATTTTCTATGATTGCTATTTCTAAGAATGTTCCTATGTTCCATACTTCTTCCATACTTAAATATTTTGCTTTTTGGTATGATATTAAATATTCTTCTAATTCTTCTCTGTTTATTTTGTTGTCTGTATATGCAACTATTTCTGATGCTAATACAAATATTCTAGCATATCCCTCATATTTTCCACTTTTTATTCCTACAAAGTTTTGGTACTTCTTTTGTGTTAATTCTTTTTTTATTATTTTTATTGTTTCTTCTATTATATAAAAGTTGTCTAATAACCATTCACCTGCTGGATGTATGGTTATTTCTTGTTTTAAGTTATTGTTTAACATCTTATATACACTTTTTATTACTTCATAATTTTCTAACATTCTTGGTATTGGATATGTTTGTTTGTCTGATTTTGATTTTAAATTGTGTGTTGTTGCCACATTTTCTAATTGTTTTTTTAGCTGACTTTTGTCTATTGCTATTCCATTTATTTGTAATACTTTTTTTCCTTCCAAAAAAATCCCTCTCTTCGCATTTTTTGTTATTGTTTGCATTTCGTGGGATTTTTATTCTTTTTATTGTATGAATTTTGTATTAATATTCTGCAATTTTAAAATCAATTGTATTATATGTTATGTGTATTGGTATAGTACATTTTATTTTAAAAAGTACTTTTTTTCCAGTGAGCGGGAATTCCCGCTCACTGGAAAAAAAGCTACTTTGTGAAAACAAATACATTTGCTAATCCTTATTAGAAAGTATTACTTAATTGCAGAACTGCATCTGTATGCTAAGCAAGCCTATATCTCAAAGAAAAACTCTACGCCATTTTCTCTGTTAATAACGCCAAAATTATTACCATAGTTATTCATAATAGCTTTAACAAGTGATAAACCTATGCCTGTTCCGCCATCATTTCTATTTCTTGATTCATCAGCTTTATAAAATCTATTCCATATTCTTTCTAAATTTTCCTCTTCAATATTCTTTCCAGTATTAAATACACTTACTCTAACTTTGTTTGTATTTGGTATAATTTCATTTCTTATACTTATATATTTTTCTCCATTAATTTCTTCTACATGCTTAATTGCATTAGTAATATAATTGGTAATAACTTGGTCTATATAAAAGTCATCTGCTATAACATTTATAGATTCTTTACTATGAAATCTTACATCAGCCTTCTTTTCTTCAAGCATTACTTGAGATTTTCTTACAATCTCTTTTTCTAATTCTATAATGTCAAAAGTCTTATTATTAAATTCTCTCATATCATACTCTAATTTCATTAGCTCTAATAATTGCTTTACCAGTTTATCCATTTTGTTAGCCTCATCTAAAATGACTTCTGCATAGAATCTTCTACTTTCTTCATCTTTATTTACATTTTCTAGGAGTCCTTCACTATAACCTTGAACAAGAGCTATTGGAGTTTTTAATTCATGTGATACATCTGAAATAAAGCTGTTTTTCATTTCATTCAACTTTGATTTTTCTTCAACATCCTTTTCTAACTCTCTATTTGTTGCTCTTAGTTGTTTTATTGTAGTTTCAAGCTTTTTAGACATTGTATTTATACTTTTGCCTAAAGTATCTATCTCATTTTCTTCGTCATTTCCTTGATATTTCTGACTAAAGTCTAAATTAGACATCTTTTTTGCTATATTATTTAGTTCTAATATTGGTTTTGTGAATTTTCTTGATACAAATGATACTACTGTTCCTCCTAATATTATTACAAATATTGCAATTAGATATAAGAATTTATTAGATATTCTTACACTTTCTTGTATTGAAGTTATTGGAATTCTTATAAATAACATATACCCATTATCTAATGTTCCTGATAACATTAGGTAGTTTATATTGTTTCCAGTATCTTTAACTTTTTTTATGTCAAAATTTCCAGTTTCTTCTACAATTATTGAACTTTTCTCAGAAACTCCTCCTACTAATCTGTTGAAATCTTTTATAACTCCTAGATAGTCTCTATTTGTATTATATATTGTTGTTATTCCATCTCCCGTTTTTATTAATATTTCAAAGTTATTATTTATTGATATTTTTTCTAATTCACCTTTAAATTCTTCTATACTGCAGTCATCATCATTAAAAAATATGTTAATCTTATCATATACTAGCTTTAGTGTGTTAGTTTTACTGTATAAATAAAAGGTTTCTAAAATAAAATTATTTACTATAATTAGAAAAGTTACTATTATTATTACAACTACACATAATGATAAAAAAAGTCTAATTCGTATTGAATTTAATTTTTTCCTTAATTTCTCCATTTTATTTTATTTCAAATTTATATCCAACACCTCTCATAGTTTGAATATATTTCCCTTTCTTTCCTAGTTTGTGTCTTATCTTTTTTATATGACTATCTATTGTTCTTGAATCCCCATAATAATCATAATTCCATACATTATTTAATATTTTATCTCTTGAAAGTGCAATATTTTCATTGTCTAACAAGTATTTTAACAATTCATATTCTCTTAAACTTAATTCTGTATCTTTTCCATCAACTTTAACTGTTCTACCTTGCTCATCTATTACAATTCCTCCATAGTCTTTATGTTGGTTTACTTCTCCATATGCTCTTTTTAATATTGCTTCTACTCTGGCAACAAGTATTTTGGGACTAAATGGTTTTGTTATATACTCATCTACACCAAGTTCAAATCCAAATAGTTCATCTTGTTCTTCTCCCCTTGCAGTTAGCATTATTATTGGAATGTTTGATGATTGCCTTATTTTTCTTAGTACAGACCATCCATCTAGTTTTGGCATCATTACATCTAATAATATTAAATTGATTTTGCTTTTATTGTTTTCAAATATTTCTATTGCCTTTTCTCCATCTTCAGCTTCTAAAATCCTATACCCTTTTTGTAATAAAAAATCTTTTATTAATTTCCTCATTCTTGGTTCGTCATCTACTATTAAAATATTTGTATCTAACATATTTTTCATCTTCCTTTTCTTTAATGAATATGTTTATTTTATTTCTTTTTTGTGTTTGTTTTGTGAATTTATTTTATTTTTTGCGTAAATTGCTAAATAGAGGATAAAAAAGAGCAATCTGTTGCTCTTTCATACTTTTCTCTTGTTTTTATCCCATATAATCTCTTAATTTTCTGCTTCTACTTGGATGTCTTAATTTTCTTAATGCTTTTGCTTCTATTTGACGGATTCTTTCTCTTGTTACATCAAATTCTCTTCCAACTTCTTCAAGTGTTCTTGCTTTTCCATCTTCTAATCCAAATCTTAGTTTTAATACTTTTGCTTCTCTTGGTGTTAGTGTTTGCATTATCTCTTCTAACTGTTCTCTTAATAGTGTAAATGATGCTGCATCATGTGGTGCTGGTGAATCATCATCTTGTATAAAATCTCCTAGGTGACTGTCTTCTTCTTCTCCTATTGGTGTTTCTAATGATACAGGGTCTTGTGCTATTTTTTGAATTTCTGCAACTCTTTCTGCTGGTATTTCCATTTCTTTTGCTATTTCTTCTTGCGTTGGCTCTCTTCCTAATTGTTGTAATAAATGTCTTGACGTTCTTATTAATTTATTTATTGTTTCAACCATATGAACTGGTATTCTTATTGTTCTTGCTTGGTCTGCTATTGCTCTTGTTA
>CAMUDX010000020.1 GCA_947087745.1 uncultured Clostridium sp.
TGGTCTCTTCCAAATCTTGATAAATCCTTTGTTATGATGCAGTCTATTTTTTCTTCTTCTATGTCTTTTAGCATTTTTTGAAATCCAGGTCTATTAAAATTCGTACCCGTATAGCCATCATCAACATATTCTCCTGCTTCAATTAATTCTTCGTGTCCTAATATGTAATTATCAATAATGTCTCTTTGATTTTCAACACTTTCACTTTCTCTATCATCTCCATCTTCCCTTGATAACCTTATGTACTTTGCAACTCTTATGTTTCTATAACTATTCACTCTATTTATCTTAATCACTCTCCTTTTTTTGAGAGTAAATAGCCTATCTAAAGCAATTCAATTATAACGTATCCATTATAATTTGTAAGCACTAAATAAGCATTTATTTTTTATTTATAGTTATATAATTTATATATTGCTCTTTTAATAATTCTAATAAAATTAGCTTTAACTCAGCTTTTCCATATTCTATTTGAATATTTGCATTTTGTTTGTTCTTCATAATAGATTGTCTCCTTTTAGGTTTTGTTTCATTTTATGAATAAAAATTTAAAGTTATTACTCTAATATTAAAAACGAATCTAAAATATGAAAATGGGACAAATTTTATAAATTTATTTAGCACACTCATCCAATATTTTGCACTTTCTGAATCTCCTATATAAAACCCTAAAATTTCTTTTTCTCCTTCCATTGTTACCCCTAATGCTATATATACGGCTTTTTTTACCACGACGCCATTTTCTTTCACGCTAAAATATGTTGCATCTACAAACACTATTGCATATTGTTCATTTAATTGTCTTTGCTTCCATTTTCTGTAATTATCACTGTCTTCCGTATATTAATTTTTTTCATAACCTAAATGCTCTGTTAATTCCGCATTCAACATTTCTTGAAGCGTGTCTTTAAATAAATTTTTTAACGAATCTTCAACATCACCAGCAATTTTTAATTCATTACTACCTATGAACTCCTTAATTAATTTTCTTCTTTCTTCACTTATTTTTTCTCTTTTTGCCATATAAAAAACCTCCTTATGACATTTTCATATTATCATAAGAAGGTGTATTTTTAAACTTTACACAAATTTTTCTATATACTCGAATTTTGCTTTCAGGTTCCTATTTTAGGACACACTCGTTGAGACTTTTTTTACATCCCAAAACTCATATATTCTTTCCTTATATTTATAGTTTGCATTTGATTGTTGTTCGCCAACGTATTTGAATTACTCTCTGTTTTAATTATTATTTTAGAATATCATTCTATTCTAAACTTTTTTATTTTATTACAAATAAATTCTTTTATTTTTCTCAATATATTTTTATTTTCTTCTTGTTTAACAGGATGTATATCTTCTCTTGTATTTAATTTTCTTCTGTTAGCAAATACATCAACATTATACCTTTCTTCTAATTTTTTTTCATATTCTATATCATTTCTTTTATATTGTTCTAATAATTTTCTTTTTTCCTCATCATTACACCAATATTTTACATTTAAATATGCAATAAAATTCCTTGAATCATCACTAATACCTTGTTCTAAAATATTTTCATTAATATCATATTCTAATATACTATTTTTATTTCTATTATAAGCAATATAATTATATAATTTTACTGGTATTTTATTTATATATTCCTTTCCTAAAATATTTAATATCTCAAAAACTTCAGTATTAGTTTTTACTATATCTATCATCTATCTATTTTCCCTTCATTACTTTTATTTATAGAAATACTTTTATAAGTTTCTCCATAATCTGTAATTTTACTTAATCTTCTATCTACTATAAGCGTACCTAACATTTCCTTCTTTTGGTCATTTCTTTTTTCCTTTTCTTTATTTATTTCCTGTTCAAAAGAAGAAAATTGAGAAATCTCTTTTTTATAAAAATCTATATATTTAGTATTATCTATTTGCTTATCAATATCTGCTATTTCATGTTCTATATTTAATATTTCTAATATTTTATCTAATGACTCATAAGCAATTCCTTCAAGTTGTTTACTACTATCTAATGAAAGCCTACTAACATCTAACCCTTCTCTTGGATTTATACCTAACGGATCTAATCTAACTCTATCTAATTTATCAGCATCCTTACATATATCTAATATTCGTTTTATATATTGCTTTTTTAACATACACATCTGATCATTTGTTTCTTTATCATCAATATACTTCTTCCCAACAAACATATCCTGTATATCTTTTTCGTTTTCCTTTGCACTTAATGAATGTTGTTTTATTGTAAACTTAACAATTTCTTTATCTTCTTCATCAAGATTTTTTAATCTTTCAGGATTCGTTGATAATAGCTCAACACTTCTTTCTCCATGTTCTTTATCTTCAATATCGTTTATTCTTCCAATATCATGATTTATTACAAAATGTTCAACAATTTCTCTTATAGAACTTTTTTTAATATAATTTTTATCTATCCCTTCCATATTCATAATAACATTTGCTAAAAAATTCACTCTTCTTGTATGAGACACACCATGAATATTACTTTGATATTGTAATTCATCTTCTTTTATTTCTTTATCTGATTCTAGTAACCATTTTTTTGTTTCTTTATTTTCTTTTAATTCCATAAGAACAGTTTTTAAACCTTTTGTTTCATCAATACCTTTTTTATGCATAAAATCTCTTGATAAAACTTTTTCTTCTTTTTTTAATAATTCCTGTTTTTTACTCAATAGTTGTTGTTTTATATCACTATTTTCATCAATACCATATTGTAATTTTAACTGTTCTACTTGTTTTTTTAACTTTGTATTTATTTCATTTTTATATGTATCATAAGTTTCTTGCAATTCATCAATATTACTTACAGAAGAAATTACTGTAAATAATCCCTTTACTCCTTCTTGTTCTAATTCATTAATATCATTATGTTCTAATCTATCACTTAATGATTCTGAACATATATACTCTCCATCCTTAAACCCTTTAATTTTTGCAAATTGTTGTTTAATTTCAAATTCATCCATACATTCTATAATACTAACAGCATCTTGTGGTATATCAGCAGTTTTTATTATTATATTATCTAATTTATTTTTTTCCACAATAGATAATCCTTCTTGTGAAAAAAATTTCTCAATACCTACATCATTTATTGTTTTTTCTAACCTTTCACAAAAACTCATCTCATCTATTCCATACTCTTTATAATATGTACCGCACATTTTTTATTTTTGAAATATCTATCATTGCTATTCCAGGTGAAGATGTACAATATTCTTTTACAACTTTTTCTGCTACCTCTTTTGCATGTTTTTTATCAAAAGATTCTTCCATTTCGCACTTATCATCTATTGCAGATTCTAATACTCTCATAATATAATTAGCTTTTGTTTCTCCTACAATCATTGGTATATATTTACTCGCTAATTCACCCATATAATTTTTTAGTGGTCCTTCATAAAGCCTTTCTGGTGCATTTCTACATGCATAATAAAAAGTTTTCGCTCCTGGTGAACATACAAAAGTAAATTCTTTATTATTACTATTTGATACATCTTTTAAATATCCACTTTTTCCTAAAAGATTTTCTAATTCTCTTAAATCTTTTCTTCTATCATTGAGTTCTGTTATTTCTTCATCATTCAATTTACCTGTATAATCCAATCCATATTTATCAATAAAATCTTTTTTATTCCCATTAAAAGAAAAAGTAACAAACCCATTATTTATTACATTGTCTTTATATTTATCAAAATTTAATTCTTTCAGTTTACTTGATAATTCTTCATAAGAATATGAAGTATTCGTATCTCTTGTTAATATATAATATTCTAAGACTTCACCCATTTTTTCATAAATTTTTTTATAACTATAATTATTATCCGTAAATAAACTATTTTCTTCATCAGCATACAATTTTTCCATAAATTTTTTACTCTTAAACATTACATTTAATTGATTTATAAAATCTTTATCTTTTATCATCATAATTTAATCTCCTAAATTTATATTAAACTATAATTAGTTTATCTCATTTAATTATTTTTGTCTACATATTTTTTTTTAAATTTAGTTCATTATAAAAGGCAGGAAAGAGATACAGAAAGTATCTCCCTAACACATAGAAAATCAAGTTTTCTAGTTTCTGTTTTAGTTTCAAAAGTGCAGAAAAAATACAGAGTTACCATCATAGTATATTTTAATTTATTTCATATTTTCATGTACTTCTTTTAATATTTCATATCTTTTTTCTATCATTCTTTTGTAAAAAATTTTTCTTACTGTGGACATACCTTCCACATTCTCAATAAAATTATTTATTTCATCCATATTAATCGTAAAAAATAATCTTCTAATAGCCTTATTACATTCTTCATTTTTCATTTGTTTTATGTATGTCATATAATTAATTTTTTCCATTGTCCTTTAGGCAAGAATAACAATTTATCGCTAAATTTTTCAATTCTGTTTCATTAATTTTTTCAATTTCATCATCTCAATCATTGGATTTAAAGCTGAACCACAAGCATAAATCGGAGAAAATTCTACTTTTCCTGTATTTTTATTTAATAAAAATCCCCATTTTCCATTGTGTCTATCTGTATTTCCAATTAAACTATCAATAACAAACATGTCCCAAAATTTTTGTTTTGTACTTTCTGTATCAATCATTTTGCTTTCTTCTATTACTTCCATTATGTCATTTAATTCAGTCTCTATTTTTTTATCAGGATTTGTACTTAGTACTAAGTTTTCAAATTCATATAATATATTATTATTATCTGTAAAATCTTCACAAGCACATACTATCTTTTCTTTTCCATTATAGTTATATTTTCCTAAAACTGTATTTTGTGTTTTAAAACCTACTATCTTGAACACATTACTTCCAATATATTCTGAAAAGGCATTATTGATATATGATATATTTTTATTTTTTTCTCTGACTGGATCTGGAAATTTTACTAAATATTTTTTATTGTTATATATTAATGTCTTCTTTTTCTCTGAACCTTTATAATTATTAAATTCTTCTATTGCATTTGTAAAATCAATCATCTTATTTTCTCCTATTAACTTTTTTGTTTATACTACTCTAAAATTAACAATAAAATTTAATGTTATCTACACCATAAAAACTTTTCCATTCAGATAAAATATAAAAATAATTATATTGAATAGATTTAAATAATCTATTCAAATCATACTTTGGAATTCTACTATTAAATACAATCTCCACTTTTTGTAATCCAAACTTTAGTTGCATTTGCAGTAGGATTTCCCTTGCAAATATGGACATGTATAGGCTCAAAATTTTCATTTGCCCAAAAGAATATGGTATATCCTAAATAATTAAAAAGATTAGGCACTTTGTATTCCTCCTTTTCTAGCAACATCAAAAAAGTATCCAGCACCTCGTTCAACTACTGTTTTAAATATTGCAATTTCGTCTTCTCTATAATGTCCATCTTGTTTTACTATATTATAGCTTGGTAATTCAAATATTACTGTATCAAAACCATACTCCATTGGTCTTTCAAAACAAACAATAAGATATTCTTCTCCATTTTCCTTTTTACGAATATCTGAAGATACTACCAAAGTTCCATCTGCATATGTAACAAATTCATGCATCATTTCAAATCACTCTCCTTTTAGCTTCTTAAATATATTGTACCTAGTATATCACATTTACTGTCATTTTGCTATACTATTTAAAATTTAAAATAATTTTCTCTTTTATATACTTTATTCTAACAAAAAACAATGATTAAAATTATCTCTTTCTAATTTCAATCATTGTCTTTATTTACTCTAAATAGGCTATCTCTCTACACTTTTTCAAGTTTCAAATTATCGGACATTAAGGATTTAGGAGTATGATTTCCTACTATGTGCCCTTCATTAATCATTCTTTCTACTAAGTCAGATGCTGTGTTTAAATAATGCGATGTTATAAAAAATGTTGCAGTTACCCCATTTTCTTTAAGCACATCTAATATTTGTCCTGTGTATCCTGCTTCATATCCTTCATCAAATGTGATGACTACTTCCTTTTTTTCGCTATTTCCCAAACATATTCCATCATATTTTTCTAGGACTTGTTTATTTTCATTTCCTACATCTGGTTGCTCATGCTCCTTACTCCTTTTTATTCCCCATTCTATCTTTTTATTGCTTATCCCTCCAACATTACTACTTGTTTGTATAGTTTTTTGAATTAGGTTGTTATTTACTATGCTGATTGTGAATACAACTACAATTACAATACCTAATAAATAAATATATTTTTTCATTTTACTCTTTCCTTTCTTTTAAGTTAGCTGTTAACATAGAATAAACTTACAGCTACTTATGAAAATATGTGTATTTTGTATTCCTATTTTTCTTTTAATTTTATGTATTTCATAATTATTTTATTACCTGTATATTATTTTATATTTTTAGAAACTTGCGATTTTTTGGATTGTGTACTTTTGAGTAAACTATAAAAAAGTTAAAGATTCTCTTCTTGTTATCTTTAACTTTTTCTAATTTTTATTTCTCTTTTTCTGATTTTTCATCTTCCCATACATCTGCTAAAGTTATATTTTTACCATTGTAACTCTTTCATAGAAATATTGTATTTAGTTTTACATCGCCCATTTCCAGTCCTTTTTCTATTACATCCAAATATATTTGTTCTTCATCTACTGTTCCTATACCTTGTTCATCTCCACGCAACTGTTGTAATTGTTCAATAGTTTTCTCTGGGCTTTCTATACTATTTTGTTCTGGTTTCTCTGCTATTTTTTTGTTTTTGTAAGTTCTAGGTTCTCCACATTTTCCTACTTTCTCTTTCTTAATCTCATTATATCTCTTTTCAGTGTATTTTTTAGAATATATCTTTTGTATTTACTATAAATATATTAAAATTATATAATTTTTTGTCATTTTTTCACTATTTTTTATGTTTATTATGAATATATTGTTTTAATTACACTCCCCACCAAATACATCTAGTGGGGAGTAAGTTAATACCAAGTTACAGTCTTAAATTAGTCTTTTTCAGGAATATCTTAAACATTAGTATCTATGTCATCATCAGGCATAATTATTTTCTTCAAGTCTGAAAGAAACTCATTAGTATTTACTTCCTTGTTACTTCCGTTTCTTTTAGCAAACCCGTTAATCACGGCTGAAAGGAACGATGTTAATGTTCGTATTTCTCGGGAAGGGATACCTGCTGCCCTAAAAATAGTTTCATCACATATGTTTATCGGCTCCTTTTTAATAGCTTCTGCTATTAGACATACAATTTGTTGCTGGACACTATCAGGCAAATTCTTTAATCCCATTAGTTCAAGAACAATATAGATTTTTTTCTCAACAGTCCATGTCTTGTCAATGCTTGCCAGCATTTCTTCAAAACATTGAATTTCAGGCATACAGTTCATTTTTGCTCTTGCCTTAGAAAACTTAGTATCTTTAGTATAGTCATACTGCATTGTCTCTTTTCCCTGTTCAGGAGTTTCTTCCTGTGCCTCTTCTACCTGCTCAGACTCATCATGAGATTCTTCCTTCTCTTCTTCTGCCTGCCCAGACTCTTCAGGGATTGCTTCCTGCTCCTCTTCTGTCTGCTCAGGCTGTTCAGTAGTTTCTTCTTGTGCCTTTTCTACTTTCTCAGGCTGTTCAGAAACTTCTTCACATGAGTCATCTCTTTCAAATTTTTTCCCATACTGCAGTTCAATGTAGTCAAAATTGTTCATTGCATGCACAATTTGTTCTGGAAGATTGTCAAAGACAAACTCCATTGTTACATTCCGACCTTTTACTGTAATACTACTTTCTGGGTTAAAGTTATGGAGGAATGCCTTTACAAGATTCTCAACATCCTCCATTCCTTTAAATCTCAGTTTTGCCCAAACTTTGTTCATGATGCTCTCCTTTCATTGTTGTGACAAATTAATAGGTTAATTGTAACTTGGCATTTCCTTCCCTATCGAGCTAGCTAATAAAGAAATTGCTAGACTTCAATAAAATTAGAAATACTCTGATAGTTTCATATTGTACTACATTTTTACATAATTTGCAATATAAAAGAGATTTGAGTTTCGACTTTTTTTCGAAAAAAGTCGAAACTCAAAAAAAGAGAAATAGCTGTATTAATCTTTGTTTTAATTATAAGTGTTTACAATTGGCTTTAACTATTATATAATACGCTAAAGATTAGTAATTCATTTATTTAAATATTGCTTATTATTATTTTCGTATTTCTTACGACAATAATTATAAAAATGTTATGCAAAAACTATTATAGTAATAATTACAATTTTTTCCTTTTTTCTTTTCGACATTTTTTGCACAATCATTCTTTCTTATTTACTTATTGCAGTTGTTTTAAGTTTTACTTTTTTTATTTTCTTCTTGACAATTATTGTTTTTTAGATTATGATTTTATCGTTGCAATTTTTTTATAAATTTGTCGATTTATTAATAATCACAAATAAATATAACTATACTATAAGGAGGTAAATATGTTAAATTTCGTTATATGCGATGATAATTTTAATATGCTTAGCAAGCTTTCTAAGATGTTTGAGTCTATTTTTATGTCTAATAATATAGATGCAACAATTGCATGTTGTACAACTAGCCCTCAGGAAGTTTTAAACTTTATTAGTTCAAATAAGACTGATGTTGTCATTTTAGATATTCAATTAAAATCTGAAATCAATGGTCTTGAATTAGCTGAAAAAATAAGAGCTATTAACAAAAGTTGTTATCTTATATTTACTACTGGTCATATGGAATATACTCTAATTGCTTATAAACTTAAAACTTTTGATTATTTGCCTAAGCCAATCACTTCTGAAAGATTAGAGGAAACAGTTATTAGACTACTAGATGATATGAATGGTCTTCCTAAAAAATATTTAAAAATTGATAATAAAAATACTCTTGTTGATGAAAATGAAATTCATTATATAAAAAGAGATGCTATGAAACTTGTATATCATACTACTGAAAAAGATTATGAAGCTTATAGCTCTTTTAATAAAATTCA
Organism: uncultured Clostridium sp.; assembly: GCA_947087745.1. Classification (GTDB taxonomy): domain Bacteria; phylum Bacillota; class Clostridia; order TANB77; family CAG-508; genus CAG-269. Next base: position 9,028 of record CAMUDX010000020.1, read on the forward strand.
ATCTAGCTTACCCCAAAATTTTGTTAGATGTCACAAGTCTTATATAGTCAATATTAATAATATTGTTAATGTTGAACCTGTTACTAATACTATTTTCTTTAATAATAATTCTCAATGCTATATTGGACCAAAATATAAAAATAATTTGATGGAGGTTTTTAATAGTTATGGAATTTCTAAATAACATTTGGTTAGCTTTATCTACTGAGAATGGGAGATTAATAAATTTATTATTAATCCCTTCTTCTTTTATAGAAATGTATGTAGTAATTTTATTATTTATATCATTTTTGAATATATACCCTAGTAAATATCAAAAGCTTTCGTGTATTATTATCTCAGGAGTTACAGCGAGTATTACTAATTTTTGTTGTCCATCCCTATATAATATTTTTATAAATTATATTGTTACATTCTTTGCTATTTTATATATTTTTAAGCTAAAACCTTTATCTGTTTTAAGTGGTATGCTTATCTCTATTGTGACTTTTACTTTAGTTGGATATTTATTGCTAAATCCATATTTAAAATTACTAAATATATCATACTTTCAAGCCCAAGTCGTACCATTTTATAGAATACCATATTTACTTGTAATAGATATAATTGCATATTTTATAACATTTATAATAAGGAAATTTAGACTTTATATTAGTTTCTTTGATTGTTTTAACAAAAAGAACAAAACTATTTTTTGCATTAATATATTATTAGGACTATTTACTTTTCTAGGTCAAACATTCTTTTTATTTAACTATATAGATAATCTTTCAATTGTATATACGATTTTCACATTTTTTTCGTTGTTATCATATTTTATGATTAGTATATATAGTTTATCAAGAATGGCAAAACTAATGACAACAACTTTAGCATTACAATCTGCTGAAGAATACAATAAATCTCTGTCTGTTTTATATGATAATGTTAAAGGTTTTAAACATGATTTTGATAACATTGTCTCAACTATTGGTGGATATATTCAAACAGATGATATGGATGGATTGAAAAAATACTTTATACAATTTCAAAAAGATTGCCAAAGAACAAATAATATAGCAACATTAAATCCATCAATTATTAATAATCCTGGCATTTATAGTTTACTTAATTCAAAATATCATAAAGCAGATACATTAGGAATACAAATAAATTTAGATTTCTTTGTTGATTTAAATGATTTTAATATAGATACTTATGAATTTTCAAGAATTTTAGGCATATTGCTTGATAATGCAATAGAATCTGCATCAGAATGTGAAAGTAAAATTATCAATATAAAATTTAGAAATGAAGAAAAGAAAAATAGACATATTGTTAATATTTCAAATACTTATATTAATAAAGATGTCAATATTGATAACATTTTTAATAAAGGTGAATCTGGTAAATCAAATCATTCTGGTTTAGGATTATATGAAGTTAGAAATTATCTTAAGAAAAACAGTAATTTGAATTTGTATACCACTAAGTCAGACGAATTCTTTACACAACAGCTTGAAATATATTACTCTAATAATATATTATCTAAAGCATTAATGGTTATAAACTAAAAAGACTATAAATATATAGTCTTTTTATATAAATTTAAATAGCCCTTTTACGGGCTATTTTTCGAATTTATTTTTACATTTAATAAGGTTATGCTTTAGTCAACATTAATCTTTTTTAATTAATGATGCTGGCATTTTTGGTTGATGTAATAACCACCAAGCAGCGCAAGCTGTATTTGTAGATTTAGCATATTTTTCTGCTAACTTTGCTAAGAATTTTACCATTAGAAATTCCCCCCTCTTTTGTATACTTTTTATAATACAAGAATACTTTCATATTCTTACATTATCTAAGCTATTGAAGTATTTTCATATACTTCGTATCCATATTTGCATTTTGCCAATCTATAAGCTGGCTTAGTTATGCTTATACTTTGTACTAAGTTTCCAAATATTAGAATTGTCGAAATTGATGGTATATTTATTATAACTGAAATTATTAATCCAATTGTTAATGTTATGTATGATAATATTCTTTTTTGTTTTCTTTCTGACTCTCTAAGTATTGGAACATTTTCTGTATCTGCTGGAGCATACATTTTTATCATAATTACTCCAAACATCCAAATTACTATAGCTGAAATATATGTTGCTATTGTTCCTAAAGCTATATACTTACCTAGTAACGCAATCCCACAATAATTTATAGTTGTAGCAATTATACATCCTAGATGTGTATGTAGATGAAAACCTCCTGAAAAAGTTCTATATGGCATTAGCATAATAATAGTTAATATTGTTAATTTAAATATTCCCAATAAAGCACCTACTGTTAAAACTATTATAACTTTTGGTAATTCTCCAATTAGTATTTGTAATCCATATAGTATAACTTCTGCTCTTTCATCATCAATATCAGACATTTCCTTTTTTATTTTGTTAAGTAAAAATAAACAGATTTTATCAATCATTTTTTCTACCTCGCTTTAGTTGTTTAACTTGTCCTAATTTTATCATTGATTTAATCCGTTTATTATTTCTCTTTATATCTTATTACTTTTAATATGTATAAACTTATATTTTTGTTTTCATATAACCTTAGGTTATTTTCACAAATACTATATGATATAGTTTAGTATGCTCCACGTTCCTACTGCTTCAGGCAAACATTCAAATGTCATTTTTTCTTTTGTAACTGGATGCTCAATTTCTAATTTGTGTGCCCATAAAGCTATTTGTTTTCCTTGACCTCTTGTGCCATACTTCTGGTCCCCAAATATGCTATGTTTAAAATTAGATAATTGTACTCTTATCTGGTGATGTCTTCCTGTATGTAAGTTTATTTTTAATAAAGATAAATCCTTTATTTCATTATAATATAGCACCTCATATTCTAATTTTGCATATTTGCTATTCTTTTTTTCTTTATTTACGACCTTACTAATGTTATTTCTTTCATCTTTGTATAAATAATCTTCTAAAATCCCATTCTTCTGTTTAATCTTCCCATCTACAACTGTTAAATATTCTTTCTTAAAAGTTTTATTTCTTACCTGCTCACTAAGTCTTGATGCAGACTTTGAAGTCTTGGCAAATACCATAATTCCACCAACAGGTCTATCTAATCTATGCACTAATCCTAGATATACATTTCCAGGCTTCTGGTATTTTTTCTTTATGTATTCCTTTATGATTGTTAACATATCTATATCTTCTGTTTTATCAGCTTGTGATGGTATATTAGGTTGCTTTTCTACTACAATTATATGGTTATCTTCATATATTACATTTAATTCTTTCATTTACAACATTCCCATCTTCCATAAATTCCACATGGAAGAACTAATTTTGATTCTTCCATTGGTAATCCTACTTCTCCTGAAGTAACCTTTCCAACTGTATGCTTATTCACAGTCAAATTTAATATATTTTCTAACACTTTGCTTGATATACCTGTTGTATATGAATTTATTAAAAAAAATAATGGGTCATCAGATAATACTTGCATACATAGTTCAACTAAATCGTATATATTGTTTTCAAATTGCCATACCTCTCCATTTGTACCTCTCCCATAAGATGGTGGATCCATTATAATTGCATCATATTTATTTCCACGTCTTATCTCTCTGTTTACAAACTTTATTACATCATCTACTATATATCTTACAGGCTTGTTCTCTAATCCTGAACTTGATACATTTTCTTTCGCCCAAGTTACCATACCTTTTGAGCTATCTACATGCGTACAACTTGCTCCTGCTGATAAACATGCTACTGTTGCTCCTCCTGTATATGCAAAAAGGTTTAGTACCTTTATTTCTCTATTTGATTTTTTTATTTTATTCATCATCCAGTCCCAATTAACTGCTTGCTCTGGAAATAAGCCAGTGTGTTTAAAACCCATTGGCTTTATATTAAATGTTAATTCTCTATATTTTATTTGCCATTGATTGGGAATCTTGTTTTTATATTCCCATGCTCCTCCACCAGTTTTGCTTCTATGATATGTTGCATTTGTTTCTTTCCATTTTGCTGGAAATGTTTTTTCTTTCCATATTATTTGTGGGTCTGGTCTTGATAATACTACTTTTCCCCATTTTTCTAGTTTTTGTCCACCTGCCATATCTAAAATTTTATATTCTTCCCATTTGTCTGCTACATCCATTACTTCCTCCATTTATATACCTTTATATGTATATGCTATTTTCTAATACTGTCATAAAATTTACTATTAATATTCCATTTAATATTGAAAAACTTATAAACATTGCTACTATTGATGAAATAAATTTGTGCTTACTTATTATTTTTAATATACTGCTTGTCCTCTTTTTTTCCTCTTTCTGTAATCTCTTCTTTTGTATCTTTTCTTTGCATTCTGTATCTTCTGTACATTTCATATATATTTCCTCCTTTTATTTTTTGATGTATACATTTAGTGTCTATATATATGTATATGCATGTTTTTTCATTTTATGACTGTTTTTTTATTAATTTATTATACAATAAAAGACGGATTTTTTCGTTTGTACAAAATTACCGCCTTATATTCTTTATTATTTATGCTTTTTTTGCTACTGCAACTATTTCAGCAAATGCTTTTTCATCGCTAACAGCTATTTCTGCTAACATTTTTCTGTTTATTGTTACATTAGCTTTCTTTAATCCTGATATTAATTTGCTATATGTCATTCCATTCATTCTTGCTGCTGCATTTATTCTTGTTATCCATAATTTTCTGAAATCACTCTTTTTGTCTTTTCTTCCTACATATGCATAAGATAATGATTTTAATACTGCTTGATTTGCATTTCTAAATCTATAATGCTTTGCTCCATAATATCCTTTTGCTTGTTTTAATATTTTTTTGTGTCTTTTTCTTGTTATTTTTGCTGTTTTTACTCTTGCCATTTTTTATTTCACTCTCCTTCTTATTTTCTATTATCCACCATATGGCATTAATTTTTTGATTGTTTTTTCACATGTTTTATCAGCATATGCTCCTGGACGTCTGCTTGATAATTTTTGTCTTTTTGTTTTATTTGCTAATAAGTGTCTTCTATTAGCTGTTGTTCTTTTTACTTTTCCTGTTGCAGTTAATGAATATCTTTTTTTAGCTGCTTTGTTTGTTTTTAATTTTGGCATTTTTATTACCCCTTTCGTAATTTTTTATATTAATTTATTAATTTTTAACTATGCTTTTTTAGCTAGTATAATAAACAAATTCTTTCCTTCTAATTTTGGTGCCTTTTCGGCTGTTGAAATATCTTCTAATTCTTCTATAAATTTGTTTAAGATATTTTCTCCCATCTTTATGTTGTTAACTTCTCTTCCTCTAAATCTTACTGTTATTCTTACTTTGTTGCCATCTTCTAAGAATTTTCTGGCATTTTTGCATTTAAATCCAAAGTCGTGTTCTTCTATGTTCGGCGTAATTCTTATTTCTTTTGTCTCTTGTATTTTTTGTTTTTTCTTTGCTTCTTTTTCTTTTTTAGCTTGCTCAAATTTGTACTTTCCATAATCCATTATCTTACATACTGGTGGTACTGAATTTGGTGCAACTAATACTAAATCTAATTTTTTGTCATATGCCATATCTAGTGCTTTATGGAATTCGACTGTTCCTAGTTTTTCTCCATTATCACTTATTAAGTTGACCTCTTTTGCTCTTATTTCCTCATTTATAGGTAAATCTTGTTTTATTTAAAACACCTCCAAATATTTTTGTTCTTCTATTCTATTTTTTTTACAGAATAAAAAATTGACCCTCTACAAGTCAATCTAATCCACATCATTATTTTAAAACATACTTCATAACCATACTTTTAGTATGAATATTAATTTGTTTTATTTTAACCTTTTCCAAAATAGTTAAGGTGAGAAGTGGATGACTTCTTCTTGTAACGAGTAATATTATATAGCCTTTTTCTACTATTGTCAATAGTTTTTCGCAAAAAATTGCTTGTGTCATGGGGACGTTCTTTTTGACACAAAAAGTTTTATCAGTATAAATATTACGTACAATGGTAACATGTTTTTTTGCATTTTTTTGCTTTTTTCTATTGAATTTGTTGTACTTTTAGTATAGTATATACTTATATTTATGAGATTTTACATAGGAGGTCAAAAATGCCAAGAAAAACAAAAGAACAAAACAACGAACAATTAGATATAGAAAAAAAGAAAGCTACTAAAAAAGAAGAAAAACCTACTAAAAGTGCAACTGGTAAAACTACTCCAAAAAAGATAAGTACTAAAAAAGAAACAAAGACTACAAAGAAGACCACAAATAAAACTACAACAAAAAGTCCAACAAAAAAAACTACTCCAAAAAAGACTAGTAGTAAAAAAACAAAAACAATAGCTTTACCTGTAGAAGTAGAATATTATGACTTACCATACCAGTATAATGAAACAATAGTAAAAGTTCTATATCAAAATCCAACTACACTTTTTGTTTATTGGGAAATTTCTAATGCAGATATAGAAAATTACAAAGAAAAATATGGTAAAAATTTCTTTGAAGTGACAGAACCAATTTTGACAGTATATAATGATTCTATGAATTATAAATTTGAAATAGTAATAAATGACTTCGCCAATTCTTGGTATTTTAATATAAATGATTCTGAATGCAATTATCATATAGAACTTGGAAGGCGTCCTAAATATAATAAAAATTATGAAAAGAATTATGTATATATTACATCTTCTAATGATATAGAATCTCCTAATAATAGGATTTTATATAATACAAACGAGAATAATAGTATATACTTTAGAAATATAAAAAGCAATGAGTCTAGGAAATTAGAATTGCAGTCAGTTATAAATCAATTAAATCTTAATCATAGCAAAATTGGATTTCCGCTTATTAAAAATTTATCAGATATATACAAAAATATATTTAAAGTTCAAGATGTATATGATTTAGGCAAAATATCAAATCCGTCTTCTGAAAGTCTATCATCAAGATTAAAATAAAGGAGAAATAAAATGCAACAAAAAAAGGGATATGTAAGTTTTGTATTACACGCTCATCTTCCATTCATACACCATCCTGAAAGTGATGATTATCTGGAAGAATCTTGGTTATATGAAGCCATTTCAGAAACATATATACCATTACTTACAAATTTTCAAAAATTAGTAGATGAGGGTGTGAAATTTAGAATTACAATGTCTATGACTCCTCCTCTGCTTTCCATGTTAGATAACAAATTATTACAGGAAAAATATATAAATTATTTAAAAAGGCTAATAGAATTGTCAAAAAAAGAAATAAAAAGAACAGCTGGAGATAAAAAGCTTAATGAATTATCAAAATATTATTATGATAGATATTCGAATGATTTACATTTATTTAAAGATATATATAAATGTAATCTAATAAAACAATTTAAGCGATTTCAGGACTTGGGAGTATTAGAAATAATTACTTGCGGTGCTACACATGGCTACTTTCCAATCTTATATGTAAATGAAAAAACAGTTAAAGCACAAATTGCTGTAGGTGTACAGACATATCAAGAATACTTTGGTAAAAAACCTCGTGGAATATGGCTTCCAGAATGTGGATATGTACCAGAAGCAGATAAATACTTAAAGGAATTTGGAATAGAATATGCTATTGTAGAATCACATGGTATTCTGTATGCTGACCCCACACCTATTTATGGAACTTTTGCACCAATTGTTTCACCTGAAGGTGTAATAGCTTTTGGAAGAGATATGGAATCTTCAAGGCAAGTATGGAGTTCTATTAATGGTTACCCTGGAGACTTTAATTATAGGGAATTTTACCGTGATATTGGCTATGATGCAGATTATGATTATATAAAACCTTATATTGCTCACAATGGTGTTAGAGTTCATACAGGAATAAAATATTACAGAATAACTGGTAATTCTGAATTTAAGGATTATTATAATCTCCAATGGGCTAAAGATTCTGCCGAAAGGCAAGCTGGTCATTTTCTAGATTCAAGAAATATTCAAATTAGTGATTTAGCACCTTATACTTATAATCCACCACTTATACTTTGCCCTTATGATGCAGAATTATATGGTCATTGGTGGTATGAGGGTCCTTACTGGCTTTATACATTATTTAAGAAAATTTATTATGATGATTGTAATTTTGAACTTATTACCCCATCAGAATATATTGATAAATATCCAGAAATGCAAATTACTTCTCCCTGTCGTTCTAGCTGGGGTGCTAATGGATATAGTGAGGTTTGGCTAAATCACACTAATGATTATGCTCATAAGCATTTGCATGTCGCTGGAGACAGAATGGTTGAACTTGCTAATCTTTTTCCAAATGCTATAGGTACTAAGAAAGATGCTCTTAATCAATGTGCTAGGGAATTACTTTTAGCACAAAGTAGCGATTGGCTTTTTATTATTACTAATGGTACTATGGTAGATTATGCTAAAAAGCGTATTAAGGATCACATTGGAAGATTTACTAAATTATATTATCAAATCAAGAATGATGATATTGACAAAAATTTTCTACATGATATTTCTATTAAAGATTGTGTATTCCCTAATATTGATTATATGATATATAAATAGTTTACTTAAAAAGAACTAGTATAAGGTTTGACCTATTTTAGTTCTTTTTCAATTTGGAATAGTTAAAACTCTCCCAGCAAGTAATGTTGTAAGTTCACTAGACAAAAGATAAGCATTTGAGCCAGTTATGTAGATGTCACTAATTGAAAGTAATTATCCCCCAGCTTTAGCTGGGGGCTTTTTATCTTACGCCTAAAAGGCTATTTTACAAGCAGAGCCTCAAGGCTCATAGCTGTTCCGACGCATGCGTCTCTTATGACCCGTTAAACGGGTCTTTATATTCTTTTATTGATATTTGATCATACATCATATCTTCTTGTAACTGATTTCTTACATATTCTGCTATTCTTTTTTCATTTTTACCAACCGTGTCTACATAGTAGCCACGGCACCAAATGGATCTATGTCAAGTTTTTGGACACAAAACCGTGTAAATTTTATGCCACATTTCCTTCTAATTGATATGGTATCTTATATCCTATCGCTGAATGTATCCTCTTTCTATTATACCAACCTTCAATAAATTCGAATATTGCCTTTCTTGCTTCTTCAAATGTTTCATACTCTTTTAAATTTACTTCTTCTTTTTTTAATATGGCATTGAAGCTTTCCATACAAGCATTATCATATGGGTACCCTTTTTTACTATATGAATGCTTTAATTTTAAGGCTTTTAAATACTTTTCTACTTTATTAGATGTGTACTGACTTCCTAAATCACTGTGAAATATTGCTCCTTCTTTAAATTTTCCTTTTATTTGTGCATTTTTTATTGCCTCAATTACTAAATCTGCATCCATATTCTTCCCATAGCTATATCCAATTATGGCTCTACTATACAAATCTTCCACTGTTGATAAATATGTCCAACCATAATTTTTAACATAAATGTATGTAATATCTGATACCATTTTTTCTCTTTTTTCTTTGGCTTTAAATTCTTGCTTTAATAGATTTTCTTTATTGCTATCATCAATCCTACCTTTATTACTGATTGGCTTATATTTCTTTACTATACAAGACTTTATTTTTAAGAATTTCATGCGTTTCGACACGCGTTTTTGACTTACCTTTATTCCTTGTTGTTCAAGTATCTTTCTTATTTTTGGTGCTCCATATCTTCTTTTGCTTTCTTTATATATTTTTAGTATTTCAATATCTAGTTTTTGGTTGCTTTCCTTATATCTATTGCTTCTATGATTTTTATGATAGTAGTATTCTGATCGACTTATTTTCAATGCTTTACACAATTGCTTTATCGTATAGTTATTTCTATTGGCTTCTATGAATTGATATTTTTCTTCTATTTCTGCGTGAATATGGCTATGGCTTTTTTTAATATTTCGTTTTCAATCTTTAAATCATTTATTTCCTTTTTCATCTTTTTTATTTCTTTGTTATTTGTCGTTTCTCCATCTGACGTTTGAATTTTCCCATATTGTTTGACCCATTTGTACAATGTCGCACTTCCTATGCCATATTCACGTGTTATTTCTGCTCCCGTCGTTGTATGGCTTTCATACAACTCAACTATCATCTTTTTAAATTCTTCATCATAACTTTTATTTTTTGCCATCTTGAACACTCCTTTCCAAGCGTACAAAACAATTATATCATCTCTACGCTTTCGTGTCCAAAATCTATCTTAACACCATAATATCCTTTTATTCCCGTTTTTACTTCTATCATTATTTCTTCTGATGTTGATAATACTATACTATTGTCTTCTCTATCACTCGCTTCTACATAGAATTTGTATATACTTCCATTGTCTGTTGCTTTTTGGTTTATATTTATTTTATTGCTTTCGTCTATTCCCTTTAGTTCTATTTCTGGCATGTTTGGGCTTGCTATATCTTTTGCTGTATTTATTGTTATTCTTGTTTCGTTTGTCTCTCCTACTTCTTGCCATTCTTCTTCTGTTTCACTCTTTTGATATATTTTGTATGTCTTTTCTCTACCTGTTCCTATATTCCAGCTTAAATCTACTCCTCCTTGCCCATTTCCTGTTTCTAAATTCGCTTGTCCTTCTATTGTTATTTTGGGTATTTCTACTTCTTCTATATTGCTTCTGTTTCCTACTCTATCTTCTGCTATTACATATATGTATCTTACTTCATTTATTTTTTCTATTATTATTTCTCCTGTTGCTTCTACTTCTGTACTATTTGTCTCTGTTATTCTTGGGTTGGTTATTCTCGTTCCACTTGTTATATATCTATATTTTGTTACTCCTGAATCTTCATCTTTTACTTCTATTTTTACTTTGTTATTTTCTACTTCTATACTCTTTATCATTGGATCTGTATTATCAAATTTATATGGTCCAAATTTTTGATATTCCTCTTCCCCTATTTGTTGTATGCTTCCTGCTTCTTTACTTATGTTTTCCGCATTATCTACTACTCTTTTTACAAATAGATAGTATGTTCCTGTTTTGCCTTCTCCTATTGTAAATTCTTCTCCTGATGTATAATTTGTCCATTCTCCTCCTGTTAAAGAACTATTACTCGTTGATAAATAGTATTCATAACTATTATTATCTCTTAGTCCTGCTCCTTCGTCATCTGTTGCTAGTATTACTACTTTTCTTGTTTTTGCATATTCTACACTTTCTGTTTCTACTGCTATGATTGGCAATGTTTTGTCTATTTTTACTGTATATATTTTTTCTGCTATATTTCCTACATTATCTGTTGTTGTTACTGTTATTGTGTATGTTCCTTCCTCTGTTAGTGTTATTGCCATTGTTTGGTTTTCTAATGCTATTGGTCCACTTACACTATATGTTGTACTCTTGTGTCCTGAATCACTATCATAACCGACTGTTTAAAGTTATATATACACTTTTACTTGTCCATGTATTATCTATATATATGGTACCTGAATAATTTTCCAATTTCATAGTTAATGTTCCTGCTGTTGGTGGTGTATTATCAAAGTCATATGGACCAAATCTTTGATATATTTCTCCACCTATTGTAACTGAATATCCTGTTGATGTACTGATATTTCCTGGGTTATCTCTTACTCTTTTTATAAATAGATAATATCGTCCTGTTTTTCCTTCTCCCATTATAAATTCTTCTCCTGGTGTATAATTTGTCCATTCTCCTCCTGTTAAAGAACTACTACTTGTTGATAAATAGTATTGATAATTATTGTTACTATTTAATCCTGAATCACCTTCATCTGTAATTGTTATAGTTATATTTCTTGACTTTGCATACTCACCATTTTGTGGATTTACTTTTATAATTGGTGGAATTTTATCTATTGTACTTTCATATTTTATTATAATATCCTTCCATCCACTAGTTGTTTCATTGATGCTTATATTATTTTCTAAATTTATGTTTAATGAGTATGATTTAACCAGCAATAAATATCCTCCAAATCTTGTTTCTGCTATTAAATTCATTTTTTCTGACTCAGTTCCTCCTATTACTTTTGCCCATTGTGCATTGCCTAGACTATCATACTTTATTATAACTACATCTTCATTGCCATTATTATTTATATTTACATTATTTCCTAAATCCACATTACTAGCACTATTTTGTCCTGTTACTATATATCCATTATCTTCTGTTTGTAATATTGAATAAATGTTATCTAAATTTATTGTTCTTCTCCATTGTTCATTTGCACTACTATCATATTTTATAATTAACTCATTATAATTTATGCTTCCTATAACTATATATCCACCATCTTCTGTTCCTATTGCTTCATGGAAATAGTCACTTTTATTTTCTCCTATCAAATTTGTCCATTCCACATTCCCAATTATATTATATTTTATAAAAAACCAATCATTATAATCATATGTAGTATTATAACCATGATTTTGTTGACCTTTTAATGTTTGTGAACTAGTTTCTCCTGCTACAATATATCCACCGTCTTCTGTTCCTATTATTGATTTAACAGAATCATACCTATTTCCACTTATTGAATCAGCCCATTGTACTATTCCTGAACTATCAAATTTTATTATCATTCCACTTGAACGAGTTAAACTATCCTGTATTGGCTGTAAAGTTATTTCATCTGATAATTTGATACTAGTAGAGCTAAAACTTCCTCCTAACAAATATCCACCATCTTTTGTTTCTATTATTGTTGATACCAGATTTGTACCATCGCCACTTAGTGTTTTTGACCATTGTTCATTTCCTGAACTGTCATATTTTATTATAAAATCATTTTTATCCATTGTTCCTACTATAAAAAAGCTTTCATCTTTATTTTTTATTATTGATTTTATTTTATCATTTTTACCACTACTTCCATACCTTTTTGACCATTCATAATTTCCTGATTTATCATATTTAATTATCATTCCATCTGCAATACTTGTTCCTCTTGTTGAATCTGCATTTTTAAGACTGGTGCTTACTGATATATGTTTTGGATCTGGATATATTACATGTGATTTAAAGTATCCTCCCACTACATACCCTCCATCTTTAGTTTGTATTGCTACTTCGATTGAGTCATCACCACAGAATACACCACCACTATTGGAATTACGGTCTAATGTATGTGCCCATTGTGCATTCCAATTACTATCATATTTTATTATCATAGCTTTGATGTAAGAAACATCATTACTAATTTTTATATTATTTCCTAAGTCTATTGTCTCTTGTTTTAAATTTCCTACTACTAAATATCCACTATCATCAGTTTCTATTACATTACTGACATTTAGTTTTGAATTTAAAAATGCTTTTGCAGATTTTGCTTTTATTTCTGTTACTACAGTATCTGCCTTTACATTTATTAAATTTGATGATATCCCTATATTTAGTTGGCTAGCCTTATAAATTACAATTATCGCACTTACAATAATAGCAAGTACTATTGAAATTATACTTATTAATATATACTTCTTTTTGTTTTTCATAATCCTTACATCCTTTCTTAAATAGTTATGTATAAAGCCACAACAGTTTTGAAATTTACAATCTCAGCATATTTCTTTTTAGTTATTATATTTTATCTAATTTTATTTTATTGTAAATGTCTGCGTTTCCTACATTATTACATAATATTTCGTTTCCTTTACGGAAACAATATTATATGAGTTTATTACGTTTTATTGTCTTTTTGGTTACATTTGTTTTTCTATAACATATAAGTTTACAATTTTGAAATTATATTCATCTCTCTTTTTCCTTTTGTACAACTTACTTTTTTACACTTTCTGAATATTATAAATCAGAGTTTCAATAACTTTATATACTTTTGTATAATATTTACTTTTTAGTAGATAATACTTTCGAAAGGAGTTTTTTCATGAAATCATTATGCATAAAAACTAATAATTTAGATAATATAGATTATCTACTAAATGAATTAGATAATATGTATATTGAAAGTACTTATTTTTCATGTAAAAATTTCAAATCTTATTCAAATGTTATAATACATTATACTGGAAGTAATAACGAATACTTCTTATCAGAAATTGCAACACTTCTTTCATTTTTAGTAATTGATAATTTTGAAGAATCAATTTTACAAAATTTAATTCTTAAAAATTATTTCTATTTTGATAGCCTAGAAATAAAAAAGGTCTTAAATATATGTTTTGACATCTTATATGATTCTAATGAATTCTCTTTAGATGATAGACAATTAACTTTATTTAATGCTTTTTATAGTTATTTATTAGAAAATAAACATATTTATATAAATGGTTTTATTTATTTTAGATTAAAAAATTATATAAACTTTTTAGAAAATATTATTGATATTGCTGTAAATAAATTTATTATAGAACGTGAATATTTAGAGTTTATATCTCTTTTAAAAATATATATAAAATCTAATTCAAATAATTCTAAGATAATACATTTAATGTATACGCCTGATAAAATCACTTTACTTGATGAGAATAATAATTATATTGATATTACTTCTATAGAGTTTAATACAAAATATCTTTCAGACATCTCGTTTTCCGCAAATGATTATGTTTTAAATGCATTACTTACAATTCTTCCTAATAAGATTTTTGTTCATCTAGGTAATTATTCTTCAGATGAATTTATTAATACTTTAATGCTTATTTTTGAGGATAAAATTGTATTCTCTAAAGAAGATAAAAAGCGAGATTTACTTAAGTAAACAAAAAAATAACTTGAGAATTTAATATTCTCAAGTTTTTTTATTATATAATCTTATAGGTAGCTTAAAATGACTCAATTACAATAATAGTAGCACTGTTATGTGAAAATTTTATTTATTATTGTATTTATTATGGTTTTTACATTTGGCTTGATATCTTTACTAAAGCAAAAGTAATCTTTCATCTTTTCAACTTCACATTCGTAATACATTGCTGTTATGGCTCTATTTATATTGCACTTTATATTATGTATGGGCTCTGCATATTTAGATGATAATATTGGATAAACATCTTTTTCTAAACTATGTATTTTTCTGTCTGGTCTTAATGCAACATATTCTATTGCACTTATCAAGTATTTGGTTCCTTTGAGTGAAATATCAAATCCTAAATATAATAATTCTTTTATTATCCTACTTTTTAACTTTTTATTACTGGTTTTTGTTTGTTTATTTTCCATTAATTCATTAATGTTTAAAACTATCTCATCAATACCAACCATTTTATTAATTATACAATGTACCATATAATTGTTGTTTATCTTTTTTATCAAATCAATTTCTGATGATATTACAATACAAGAGTCTTTGTATCTTTCTTTATCTTGTATCATTTCTAATATCTCAATTCCATTATATATTGGCATTTTCAAATCTAATATTATTACATCTATTTCGTTATCATTATTTAATATATCTATTGTTTCTCTTCCATTTTTAGTAATATAGCAAACTTTTATGTCTTCATTACCTTTGTTTAATGAATTCATTAAAGTAGTAGCATAATATACATTATCTTCTGCTATTAATACATTTATCATGATTGCTCCCCCATATTGCCTTATCTATTATTATAATTATAGTACAATTTAATTTTTATAATTGTATCATAGTATTTATATTTATGAAAGAAAAGTTTAAAAAGATACAAAAATATACAAAAAAATACATGAAGATATTTTTTTTTACTTTGACACTTTTGTTAAAAGATATTATACTAATAAAGTATTTAGGTACTATCATACAAATGCATTCACAGAATATGAGTATTTTTGTGAATGTAAGCGAGTACAAGGAATTATCTATTATAATCAAAGAGAGGTAGAAACATGAAAAAATTTATCACATTTGCCCTGGCTCTTTGCCTGGCATTCTCAGCAACATTGGTAGTATTCGCTACTACACCTACTGAAGAAGAAATAGACTTTATGAACTATGATTTTCCTGAAGATTCCATTATTTTGTATCAAGGAGAAGATGGCGTCATTTATCAGTCCAAAGAAATGAGTAATGTAAATTTATCATATGTCAATCCTCTCGAAATGACATATGAAAGTGTTTGGATTGATAAAAACAAGTATACTAATGGTGTATTTGATGTTAAAAATCCTCATCCATGGATTTGGTCTACAACAAATGGCACTCTCAAAGTTCAGTCTGAAGACCCAAATGTAGCAGTTAAATTGGTCGTATCTGCTGGTGTCTCGATTGTTTTTAATAAAACAATTAAGCCTGCAGATGGAGATGTGCATATTGAATTTTCAAATATTGCCAATAGTATATCTATCAACTACTTTGTTGATAAAGCATCTCGGGAACATGGCATGAGGATAATGTGCTGGCTATGGTAATGAATAAAATATTTGTTTTATCGTAATAACTTCTAAAATACTTTGTACTCGCTAGCAAGGCATGTTTCATCGCCTTGCTATATTTTTAAAATAAAAATCTCCTTATATAAATACTATAAAGAGATATAAAATTAAAATTTAATAAATTAATCTATACTTATACCATAAGAATCCATTTTGTCCTTTAACTCTACAATTTGTTTCTCAGAATCTAAAAAATGTTGTAAGTTGCCCTCAGCTGTCTTTTTCATTTTAAAAAATGCAACCGTCATTGCTATTAGAGCAACAGCTAAAACTATAATAATTAGTAATAATATTTTGTCTAATTTTTTCATATGCTACCTCCTTATCTTACTTAATATATTTTGTAAAATTTACTAATAACATTATAATTATATGGTCTTTTAAAGTCCAGTAATTGCATTAAAAGTCACAAAAAGTCACATTTTTTTGCCTAATTATCCTTTATACTGCAAAATTTATCCCCCTTGCAACAACATCCTTCATATTTTCAATCAAATCATCAATTTCCTTTGGAGTAACAATCATATTGTAATCTCCTACATTTAAAGCTTCTCTAACTTCCTCATAACTATCCTCTTCTTTTAATTTATTTAGATGTTCATTAGATTTTGCATCTTGTTGCAACTTACTAATAAATATATCTATTCCTTCTGAAACAATTGTCGCCAAATCAACAACTGTTGGAATTCCCATAGCAATAACAGGAATACCTAAAGTTTTTTCACTTATCTCCTTACGAGTGTTATCAACACCTGCTCCTGGCACGATACCTGTATCAGCTAACTGTATTGTACTACTTATCCTCTCAATACTTCTTGATGCCAGGGCATCTATAACTAAAATTAGTTTTGGTTTTACATTATCTACTATTCCCTTTAATATTTCCATTGTTTCTATCCCTGTTGTACCTAGGACCCCTGGTGCTATTGCAGAAACTGGTCTTGTTCCTTCTTCTACATATTGTGGTAAATAATTTATTAGGTGTCTTGTTATATCTATTTCATTTACTACTTTTGGTCCTAATGCATCTGGAGTTACATATATATTTCCAAGACCTACAACTAGTATCTCTCCTTGTTTTTCGATATGTTCATCTAATAGTTTTTTTAGTTCTTCTGTTAATACTTCTGATGCCTTTTGTATTTCTTCTTCTCCTGCTACTTTAAATTTCTTTATATCTATTGTTATATAATTTCCTATTGGTTTTCCTATTGCATTTTCTCCATTTTGATTTGTTATCTTTACCCTAGATATTTTAATATTTTCATTTACTGTTTCTTCTACCGCTTCTATTCCATCTACTTCATCTTCTATGTTATTTGCCTTTTTGTAAATATCTCGCCTTTCTAAGGCTAAATCTGTTCTAAAATTATACATTAAAAATCACCCAATCATATTATTTCATAATTGCGTGATTTTATACTTTTTTATGTCATGCTTGCTTTCTTCATTTATATTTATAAATCAATTTTTTGTATATATTTTTCTAATTCTTGTACAATTTCATTAATATATTCAGGAGTTATCAATTCATATTGAGTTACACATTTTTGGCTATAATCTTTTAAGATTAATTGCTTCCATTTTTCTATATTGTCTTTTTGAATATTATTAATTGTCTCAGCTTCTGAATTTTGCAATGCACTTTCCACATATTTCCACCAGTCTGTGGTTAATTGACTTCTTTCATACATATCCATTTGTCTACTGTATTCTTCTCTAACTTTTTCATCTCCAACTTTGTTTTCTATTTTAGGAAATAATTTTGTTGCATTTTTCTCATCAAAATATATATCTGTTAATACATGTATTAAATATCCATATATATAATTATTATTGAAATCATTTTTATTTTGTCTATAAAAATTTGTAATATTATCTTTCCAAATATTTAAGTCCTTATCTCGTAAATGTGCCCCCCACCTTTTTTCTTTTTCTGCAAACCCATTTAAGTTTACTGCATCAGGTGCTATTATACCTAGATAAAATTGTTTATTGTCATATTGTTTATGACTCTTAGCATATTCATATCCTACTTTTAAATGAATTATTGATGTTGGCATTTTCTTAGTAAATGCTAGCTTTCAAAGCTAACACGCACTCCTTTCTTTAAATTTACAATCCTGAATGCTTACATATAGCCTATTTGTTACTTCTTTAATTCTATATATCTTTTTATTTTCAATGTTGTAGTTTTTTCAAATTCTTTTTCTCTAATATTTATTTCTGTTACATGTTTATATATAACTAAAGTCTGATTTATCTTTTTAACTTCTTCCCATACTATTTGTTTAATTTCTTCAGGTGTTTTTCCTGATAACTTATGTTCTATATATTCTTTATTTAAAATCAAATCTGCTACAAGCTTTTTGTTATCATCTTCGCCTTTTAGATATACCATTGATTCGTTTATATATTCTGAGTTATTTAATACTTCTTCTATTTCTTCTGGATATACATTTTTTCCGTTTTTCGTTATTAATACATTTTTCTTTCTTCCTGTCATATGTACAAATCCGTCTTTATCCATATACCCTAAGTCTCCTGTATAAAACCACCCATCTTTTATTGCTTCGTTTGTTGCTTCTTCATTCTCATAATAACCTAGCATTACATGGTTACCTTTTGTACATATTTCTCCTATTCCATCTTCATTTACATTTTCTATTTTCAACTCTGTTCCTTCTAGTGGTAAACCAATTGCATCATCTTTATAATATGTGTCTCTGTTTAGTGCTACAATTGGAGCACATTCTGATAGTCCATATCCTTGTACTGTTGATATTCCAAAATTTCTAAATCCTGCACATGTCTCTGGATTTACTGATGCTGCCCCTGCTATAAATAATCGAACATTCCCTCCAAATTGGTTATGGATATCTTTAAATATCTTTCTTTTTAAGTCTATGCCTACTTTTTGCAATGTATTTGTTAATTTTATCATTGTTTTTACAAGTTTTGTCTTTCCTTGTTTGTCTATTCCATTCCATATCTTTTTATACATACTTTCAAATACTAATGGAACACATAAAAATACTGATATATGTGCCTCTTTCATATCTTCTTGTATATATCTTAATCCTTGGCAATATGCTACTGCTGCCCCCCTATATATTGGTGTTAAAAATCCACATACACATTCATATACATGGTGTATTGGCAAGAATGATAAAAATATGTCTTCTTTTCTTATTCCTATCATCTTATTGTGTTGATATATATTAAATATTATATTTTTTTGTGATAGCATTACTGCTTTTGATTTTGATGTTGTTCCTGATGTGAATAATATTTCAGCAACTTTTTCTATATCAATTGGTGCATCTATAAATCTTCTGTCTCCATTTTCTATTAATTTTCTTCCTTCTTCTAATAATTTGTTAAACGATATATTATTTCCATTATCTTCCTTTTTGTCCATTCCTATATAATATTCTATTTTATTATAATCATTTTGTGATATCTCTTCTATAGTTTCCTTTGTTTTATCTGAATATATTAAAACAGATACTTTGGCTCTTTCTAGGCAACTTTCTATCTCTTGTTTTGGTAACATCTTATCTAGCGGAACCACTGTTCCTACCCCACAAACTGTTGCTAAAAAACTGCATGCCCAATAGTACCTATTCTCTCCTATAACTGCTATGTTTTTGTCTTTTAATCCTAAGTCTATCAATGCGGTCCCTAATGCATTTACATCTTCTATCAAT
The DNA here is from genome assembly GCA_947087745.1 of uncultured Clostridium sp. GTDB lineage: Bacteria > Bacillota > Clostridia > TANB77 > CAG-508 > CAG-269. The sequence goes on from CAMUDX010000020.1 coordinate 29,110, forward strand.
TGCTCATACTTTATTTCTTTGAAACTCTTGTCTCCAAATTCTTTTGTATAATATGCTATTCTATCTTTATGTTCTTTGCAAGATGTTTGTAGCATTTCTTTTACACTTTGTATTTCTCTTACAGGATAATCTTTTACTTTCTTCATATACTTCTCCTTTTTATATGTACATTATAAAATAAGTTGCAATTTTTGTCGAGACTTTTTTATGAAAGTATTGAAAAGTAGCAAAAAGTTGCATTATTTTTCACGAAACTACAATTTTCTTAAAAATTCTTAATTTATTTAATTTAAAATACTCTTTCCTAGAAATTTCAGTTTTATAAAATTAAAAATGCTCTATCACTAACTCTGTAGTGTATAGAACATTTTTAATATTTTTATTTTAATTGATTCATTACTTCCTCTGCGAAGTTTTCTTCTTTTTTCTCGATTCCTTCACCTTTTTCAAATCTAGCAAATTCTACTACTGTAGCTCCTTTTGTTTTTAATAAATCTGATACTTTTGAATCTGGATTTTTTACAAATGGTTGCTCTATTAAACATATTTCTCCATAGAACTTTCCAATTCTTCCTTGTACCATTTTTTCTGCAATTTCAGCTGGTTTTCCTTCATTCATTGCTTGTGCTTTTAATATTTCCATTTCTTTTTCTACTCTTTCAGCAGGTACTGATTCTCTGTTTACATATTCTGGTTTTGATGCTGCTATTTGCATGCATACATCTTTTGCTAATTCTTTGTCATTGTTTGTTATATTTACTAATACAGCTATTTTTCCATCACCATGTATATATTTTTCTATCATTCCATCTGTTGTTTCAAATCTTGTAAATCTTCTTATACTTAAGTTTTCCCCTATTGTTGCAATTTTTTCTATTAATACTTCTTGTACAGTTTTTCCACTTACTGCAATTGATTCTTCTGCTAATAATGCTTCTACTGTTTCTGGATTTTTCTCTGCTACTTGTTTTGCAACATCTGCTACAAATGATTTGAATTCCTCATTTTTAGCAACAAAGTCTGTTTCTGAATTTACTTCTACTACTGCTCCTACTTTTCCATTTTCTGTTATATATGCTTCTACTAATCCTTCTGCTGCTATTCTTCCTGATTTTTTTGCTGCTTTTGCTATTCCTCTCTCACGTAATAGTTCTGTTGCTTTTTCTAAGTCTCCATCTGTTTCTGTTAAAACTTTTTTGCAGTCCATCATTCCTGCTCCTGTTTTTTCTCTTAACTCTTTTACTAATGCTGCTGTAACCATCTTTTAATTCCTCCTTTTAAAATTTTAGGGTCAGTACGTTTTGCGCCTAACCCTTTTTTAAGTTTTAGTAAAGTGCTTTATCGCACTTATTTGTTTTTATTTTATATTTTTTATTGTTGCTCTTCTTCACTATTTGCAACTAGTTCTTCCATTGATGTTGCCTCGTGTTCTTCTTCATATTGTTCTACTGTGTTTTCAAAACTTTCTCCCTGTTTTCCTTCGATTACTGCGTTTGCCATAACATCAGCTATTAATTTTACTGCTCTTATTGCATCATCATTTGCTGGTATTGGGTAATCTAAGTCTTCAGGGTTGCAATTTGTGTCTACTATTCCTACTGTTGGTATATTTAGTCTTCTTGCTTCTAGTATTGCTATTCTTTCTTTCTTTGGATCTACTAAGAATATTACATCTGGTATTCTTTCCATTTCTTTTATTCCACCTAAGTTTGTTTCTAGTTTTTCCATTTCTTTCTTTAAGTTGATTACTTCTTTTTTTGGTAATACTTCAAATGTTCCATCTTGTTCCATTGTCTCTAAGTCTTTTAATCTTTGTACTCTTGCTCTGATTGTGTCGAAGTTTGTTAACATTCCTCCTAACCATCTTTGGTCAACATAGTACATTCCACATCTTTGTGCTGCTTCTTTCATGCATTCTTGTGCTTGTTTTTTTGTTCCTACAAATAGAACTGTTTTTCCTTCTTCTGCTTGTTCTTTGATGAATGCATATGCTTCATCTATTTTCTTTGATGCTTTTTGTAAATCGATGATGTGTATTCCATTTCTGGCTTGGAATATATATTCTGCCATTCTTGGATCCCATCTTCTTGTTTGATGTCCAAAATGAACACCTGCTTCTAGTAATTGTTTCATTGCAACTACTGCCATTTTTAATTCCTCCCTTTTCGTTTTTACTTCCATAAAATTTCTTCATTCTTAAAGACCATTCTGTTCTTGCCTTGAAAATCTAATGTTTTTGGCACTCCTCTAAAAACTCATTTTATGTGTTTTTTTATTACGCAAATTATTATATCACATTTTTTTGATATTTCAAGCCTTTTTGCTAATTTTTTTGTGTCATGGGGACGTTCTTGAGGTGAACCAAAAATATTGGACAAAAAATATTAAAGTATGGAGGTTATACCT
>CAMUDX010000021.1 GCA_947087745.1 uncultured Clostridium sp.
TTTAAAATTTAAATCTTAGAAATCCTAAAAACAATTTTCATCTATGTATTTTTCAATGTACTAAAAAACATATATGGTTATAATATATAGAAAAAAGTGTAAATATTGTATAAAATATATTGCAAAAGTGAAGAATATATATTATAATACAAACCAATAAATAGTTAATAATTTTCTAGTGACGATTACACTTAGGGGAATACCTGTTCCCATTTCGAACACAGAAGTCAAGCCTAAATGTGCCGACGATACTTACGAGTTACCTTGCTGGTAAAATAGGTGTTGCTAGATTTATATATTCCTCGTTAGCTCAGTTGGTAGAGCGCTCGGCTGTTAACCGATAGGTCGTTGGTTCAAGTCCAACACGAGGAGCCATAAAGAAGTTTCGTCGAACTTTTTGAAAGCCTTGATATAACTTAATTTCAAGATTACAAAAAGTTTGATGAACACAAAAACTTAAACCGTTTCAAAAGAAACGGTCTTTTTTTGACCCAAATATTGAAAAAAGGAGGTTTTTGTGCTATTATGTTACAAGTAACAAAAAAAGAAATCAATATGAGTAAAGAATTACTCTCTAAAATCGAATGGGCGTGCCGTTTAAAATTTAAAGGAAAGGAACAGCCACAAATAATAAATGGTTGTCTAAGAATTATTGAGCATACCAATTTAGCGTATGTAGAGCCCCATAGAGTAATTATTAAAGATAGCTTGTACCTATTCTTTAATGAACGCGATTATTTCTATGTAAATGATTTAAGTACAAAATATCCGTTATCCAAATTGCAAGAACATATCAGCGGAAATACATAACATAGAACGGCAAAGCATTTTAGAGTTTTTAAAAAATTATATTATATTGGTTTATTTGTGTTATTAAAAGAAAATTAAAGAGATAGTAATAATAAATATAAAAACTCTAAAAGTGCTAATAGCTAAAACTATGCTATGTGGCACTTTTTTGTTGCCTTTCTATTCATACTAACACTGTAACAGGCAAAGCCTTAACAGTCTTAGCAATTTGGAAGGAGGATATGTAAAGATGAATGAAGAAAGGAAAGTAGCAGGAATTTATATTCGTGTAAGTACAGAAGATCAAGTAAGGGAACGGATTTAGTTTAGGAGAACAGGAGGAGAAATTAAAGGCACTTTGTAAATATAAAGATTATAAAATCCACAAAGTTTACAAGGATGCAGGAATATCTGCAAAAAATATGTCTGGAAGACCTGCCTTTCAGCAAATGCTAGAAGATATGAGAGCAGGCAAAATTAATTATATTGTAGCCTATAAACTGGATAGAGTTACAAGGTCTGTAAGAGATTTAGAAGTTTTAATTTCAGAGTTAGAAGAACATCATTGCTATTTGGTTTGCGATAGGGACGATGTAAATACATCTTCAGCTAATGGAAGATTTTTCGTACGTATGCTAACTGTATTATCTCAGTTAGAAATTGAAATAGTATCAGAAAGAACAAAGTTCGGTTTAACAGGTGCAATAAAATCAGGTCATATTCCACGGAACTTGCCCATTAGGTTATAAACGAGATACATCAAAGAAAATGGTAATTGATGAAACTACAAAAGATGTTGTTATTAGAATATTTAATCTATATTTACAAGGTAAAAGTTATCAAACAATAGCAAATATTCTAAATGAGGAAAAAGTTTTAGAGCCTAAAAAATGGGATGATTCTACCATAGAAAAAATAATCAATAACAAAATCTATGTAGGAGATTATGAAAGATTTAAAAGAGTAGCAAAAGAACAAGGAAAAGAGCCAGTAATATATCCTAATGTTGTAGAGCCAATTATAACAAGAGCAATGTTTGAAGATATACAACTACAGAAAGAGAAAAATCAAAGAGCATATTGTAGAGATAGAGTATATATCTTTATGCAAAAAATGAAATGCCCTAAATGTGGGAAAATAATGGGCAGTAAAGGAACAGGTGGCAAAAAGAAAAAAGTATATGTATTATCATTGTTCAGACTGTAAGCTCTATCTTCGTGAAGATTTAATAGAAGAACAAGTTATGCCAATGATAATGGACTTAATTGAATATGATATGACAGTAAAAAAATACTTCTATCCTGTTTTAGCAGATAAAAAAGAAAAAAATACAGATAAACTTGATAAAGAAATAAACACATTAAGAAATCAAAAAAGTAGAATAAAAGATGCATACTTGAAAGAAATTGTTGATGTAGAAGAATTTTCAAAAGAATATAAAGCTATTGACGAGAAATTAGAAATGTTAGAACAAAAACGAATTGAAACAATAGACCTAAATAAGCAGACTTTTACCCCACAACACTTAATGGCGGATAGAGATGTAGAAAAAGAAAAGCTAATACGTTCTAATAAATTCTACGATATGCTAATGGCAGAATGGAAAAATAAAGATAAAGAAGAAAAGCAAGAATTTATTTCAAAGTTTTTAGAAAGCATTACTGTTGAAAAAGATAGTAAGGGTAATTACAAATTAGTAAATTTAAAATTAAGGAAAACATTCATTAACCAGATATACAAGTTAATGCAAAATGGAATGTTTGATATGACTATTGCAGATGAAAAAGATAAAGAAGTTAGAACAACAGTTATGATGGACAAGCAAGAATTACAAGAATATATTGAAAGACTAAATGACTATTACGAAGTATCTTATTATGAAGTAGCAAGACTAGATGAACAAAAGAAAGGATATCAGAAAAAATATCTTACAATAGATGAAACAAACGATAATGGAGAAAAGCTTTTTAAATTAGTTGAATTAGTAACAGATGATAAAAAATATCCACAGAAAAAAGCAAATAGAATTGTAGGAGCAATAAGAGTAAAGGAACGCGAAAAAGTTAGTTAAAAAAATTTATAAATGGAGGAATTGAAAATGGAAAATAAAGAATTAAAAGAAAACAAAGTTGAAAATAAATATGGGATTGAATACACAAAACAAGGCGATTATTATATGCCCAATTTAGTTTTAGAAAAAGAAAAAATTATGCTAAACAAATATGGAAGAATGAGATTAAATTTCTTAAAAGAAAATAGAAAAGCAGAATATACAATAATGTTTGTGAATGGAACTCTTAATAAACATTTAAAAGAGATTCAAGAAACAGCACAAGAAAGAATTGATTTAATTATAGAGCAATTAAAACAACAAAACAATCTAACAGAAGAGATGAAAAATACAGATCAACTTTATTGGGTTAGTATGATGAATAATTTTAAAAATACAGCGGAAGAAATTATATTAAATGAACTAATATATGTATAAGAAATTACTAGTAGGAGCAAACAGACAAATGTATTGCCAAATTTAATGTCTATAAGTGTAGCGAGCATAGGTTTTGTATTGCCACAAAACCGACAGCTTACGCTGAAAGGGGAAAAATCTTCCCCTATAACCCAATGTCAATAACTTAAGAAAAAATAGTGTAATTATAAAACAAAATAATTGCACTATTTTTAATTGTGATGATACTTTTCAAAAAATTACCGCAAAAATCCTATTTAGTTTATAACTTTTTCAAAAACTTGTTTTATAATTAGTCCTATATTTATTACTAGGTTTCCATTCTCTTGAATTACTTTTTCTTCCTTTTCTTATTCTTGATGTATATTTTTCCATTTCTTTTTCTAACTTTTCTAATTCTTTTATAGTTTGATTGACATCATTTATTAGCATTATTTTTATGTATTTTTCTTTAAATAATCCTATTGCTTTTCCTTCGTTTATTTTATATTCCTTTCCTTTTAAAGACTTTTTTATTTTCCTTCCTGTATTTAACATATCTTGAATTTGATTATATACTACTATTTAAGCATATATATCTTGATATATGAATTGTGGTAAATTTCCGCTAAATGATTCTATTTTTAATTTGTTTTTTATACTATTATATGAATTTTCTATTTTCCATCTCTTTTCATATATTTCTTTTAAATCTTTTTCTGAAAATTCTTCTTTTGATAAATTTGATATTAGACATTCTTCTTTTTTATTATCTATTTCTATTTTCGTAATTCGAAGTATTATTCCTTTTTTATCCTTTATCTTCTCATACAATAAATTATTTGATTTTTTTATTTTATTTAATCTAGCATATGTATATTCTATGTTTTTTTCTTCATCTTTGCTTTTCATATTTTCTCTTTCTTTTATATAGTCATTACTACTTAATCTCATTACAAACTTTTTTTCATTTTCTTCTAGCCAATTAAAAAATTCTATTGATGGATAATTTCTATCAAAAATTAGGATTTCTTTATTTTTTCCTATTATCCTGTTTCCTTCTACTATATTTTCCTTTGCTAAATTTATTTCATTACTATCTGTTCTGTTTATTTGGACATTCACAAAAAAATGATTTTCTACATCATAAATTCCTGATATTAATGCTCGTGCTGTATTTCTTTTATATTGATTTCCTTCACTTCCAAATACCTCTCTATTCTTTTGTGTATTTGGTATTTCTATTTTTGAACCATCTATTGCACATAATATATATCCTTTTTTCTTTTTTATGTATTTTGGTTTTTTATAGAAATCTTTCAAATACAATCTATTCATTTCTTTAAACACATCTGGATTCAAATTTCTTCTTTGTTTCAAATATGCCTCATCAGTGTAATTCACTTGCTTTTCTCCTTTTTTATTAAGTTCATAATCTCTAATTTCAAAAGATATATTTTTTCCTTGTTTATTCAATGTCATCAGTAAAATATCATAAAATGGTATCTTTCTATTCCTAGTAAAAGTACTTTTATGTTTTTCATCTTGTAATCTACACTTTTCTCTTGTCTTTTCATCATAGATAAAATTTCTTCTTTTTTCTTAAGTTGTTGACATTGCGTAAAACGTGGGGTTATAAAAGCTTCTAGCTATGAGTAGAATAAATCTCCTCCTTTGATATAATATAGTTGGTTTTGGTCAACCGCAAAAATAAAAATCAAGGGAGGAGATTTATCTATGAAAATAGACAAAAATAGTTTAGCACACAGTGCTTGGAATTGCAAATATCATATAGTATTTGCACCAAAATATAGGAGAATGTAAATATATGGGAAGATAAGAAAAGATTAGGAGTGATAAAAGGGAAATTATGTGAGCAAAAGGGAGTAGAAATCATAGAATCAGAGCTATCTCCAGACCATATGCATATGTTAGTAAGTATTAAGTATAATGGGATATATAAAAGGAAAGAGTAGTTTGATGATATTTGATAGACATGCAAATTAAAATATAGATATAGAATAGACATTTTTGGTGTACAGGTTATTATGTAGATACAGTAGGAAAGAATAAAAAAGCAATATAGGAATATATAATAAAGCAACTACAAGAAGAATAACAACAAACCAAATAAGTATAAAAGAATATATAGACCCATTTAAAAAGGGGAAGAAGGAAGAAGAGAGAAAAATAAAAAAGGGATTAGGACCACTTAAGTGGTAGTCTGAGAATGAAATGCGGTTGACAGGACAATTCAGTAGGTCTTAAGTCCAAAGTGCTAGAACAAAAGCATTTTAGGCGTAGAGCAAACCCTGCGTTTTATGGGTGGTTATAATTATGTCAAAAGTATTCCAAAAAATAAATGTTTATGGTAAAATACAATAAGTAAAAAGAAATGAGGGATGTTATGGGATTATATATAGAAACAAATGATACTTTACAAATAACAAGAGAACAAGGCTTTCCTAAGGATTAAATTACGAAAAGCATAAATTAATACCATATAAGGCAGAGGACTTTGAAGATAGAGTTTTTGAATTTAAAGATAAGCCTAATATAAGAATATATCATAGATTACCTGTAAGAAATTTTCTAGTAGAAAATATAGATGGAAAATGGTTATATTGGGGATTAGTACATATTCTAGAAATACATCATGATTATATTAAAAATACTACTTCAGGAAAATATAAAATTATATACATAAATACACCTGAAGAAATGAAACATGCTCATAATATCATAGATAGAAATGAAGATAAGAAATATATTTGCTAAACAGTATTATCCCAGAAATGATTGAGATATTAAGGAAAAAGATATAAAGAGGTAACAAAAATATTATGGAAAAACATGAATTAGTTGATATAAATGGAAATAAAACAGGTAAAATTTTAACACATATTGAGGCACGTGATATTAATAATGTGCCTAATGGATGTTATATATCAGTAGTTGGAGTAGTTATCATTAATGAAAATGACGAAATATTACTTCAAAAACGTAGTAGATTTAAAAGAGCAAATCCTAGTAAATGGGGTATCTGTGGAGGAAAAGTGGATTTGGGTGAAACACCACTCGAAGCAGGGATTCGAGAAACTTTGGAAGAAATAGGGATTAGATTAAATAAAGAAGATTTGAATTTTCTAAGTATGGATACAAATGAGAAAACACATTTTACAGTATATTACGTTAGACAAGATGTTGATATAGACAAATGCAAGTTACAAGAAGAGGAACTAGAAGAAGTGAAATATTTTAAAATAGAAGAATTACAAGATTTAGATAATGAAGGATTTGAGTGGTTAGATAATTTAAATAAAGTTATAGAAAGGAAGTAAAATATGAAGTAGAGAAAGAATTTGTAAATAAAGTAGCTACAGAATCAATATTAAAAATGGAGCAGGACATATGAACAGTGAATCAGGATATGATGTATTCGAAGAAATTGTATTATACTTATAATAGAATTTGAGAGTAAAAACATTATGCGTATTTCAATTTTTATATAATTATTTATATATTTTTAGGAGGAGAAATGGAAGAATTATTTGATGTATTAGATGAAAAAGGAAACTACACAGGGAAAGTAGAAACTAGAGAAAAATGTCATAAAGAAGGATTATGGCATAAAGCAGTAGCTCTATGTATAATAAATTCAAAGAATGAAGTATTATTACAGAGAAGAAGTGCCAACAAAAAGTTATGGCCTAATTGTGGGATATAACAGCAGGAGGGCATGTATTAGCAGGAGAATTTGGATATGAAGCAGTTATAAGAGAAATAAAAGAAGAATTAGGGATAGAGTTAGATAAGAACGAAATAACATTCTTAGGCTCAGCAATATCAAAGCAAGAAAAAAGTGGCATTATTAATAATCACTTTAATGAATACTATATAGCAAAAAAAGATATAGATGAAACAAAACTGAAGATACAGGAAGAAGAGGTTTCAGAAATAAAGTGGATAAGCAAAGAAGAGATTATAAAAAAAATAAGAAATAACTATAATGGAATAACAAACAAAGAAGGTTGTTGGGAATATCTAATTAGATATTATGAATGGTCAGAAACAAGATAATATTTGGAGGAAAATTAAATGAATAAAATAATAATAGAGGTAGGTTCAACATGTACTAAAGTTGATAAATTTGATGGAGATAAAGTAGAAAAATTAGAAGGAAGGACTATACAATTCAAGAAACATTATAATGAAGATAAAAAACTAAGAGAAAGTGATATAAAAGAATTAATAAAAAGCATAGAAGAACTAAAAAATATATCAAAAGACATATATGTATGTGGTACAAGTATATTTAGAACATTAGAAGAAAGAGAAAGAGAAGAGTTTTTAAAAACATTTAAAAAAGAGACAGGATATGAATTCAATATAATATCACAAGAAAAAGAAAATGAATTAACTGTATTTGGAGCAACAAGATTTGTAAAAGAAAAAGTATGTGTATTCATAGGTGGAGGAGACTCAACAGAAATAGCAATTTATGATAATGGAATACAAGAAAGCGTCAACAGTAAAATAGGTGTAATAGATATAATGCAAAAATTTCCTGACTTAGCTGAAGACTTTGCGACAACTGACCTTGAAACAGTAAAAAAATTTATAAAAGAGAGGCTGAATCTACCAAAGGGTAAGGCAGACATATTAATATTAGCAGGTGGAGGACATGAAAAGTTTGCAATAAATTCAGGAATAAAATATGAAAAAAATACTCTATATACAGATGAAGCCTCATCAATCATGATGGATATAGAAACTAGAAAAAGTGAAACAGAAAGATACTATAAAAAAATCTCTTTAGATGAAATAAGAAATAAAGTAAAAGACCCAGAGTGGTGGTATGCTACAAGAGCAATGAGTGCATTTGCATTAGTAGTAGCGGAAGAGATAGGTGCTAAATATGTGGTACCTACGGATATTGCTATGGCTTATGGAATTTTAGAAGAAAACTCTTACTAAGAATAAGTAAGAGTCTTTTCTAATAAAAAAGAGTTCCCCTTGCTTAGCAAGGGGAAGACTGTGCATCAGAGCTTCTGTGCCTATGTTCAGCCATTTTCCTCAACTTAGATTGTGATAAGAGAGAGAAATATAAGCTCCGAGACTCTTTCAGGAGTTCATCAAGTTTCTCCTGACTCATGTTTTCAGTATCAAATTTAATACCAAAAAATTCCTTCATATAGATTTACCTCCAAATGTTTTATATAACTATAATAACATAATTTATATAAAAAATCAAATAGGAGAAAAACAAACATAAATTCGTCACGAAATATTGACCATGAAATAAAAATATGATAAAATATAAAAAATAATAAATAGAAAATTCTATGTAAGCTTTAAAAGCTTACAACAAAAAGAAAGGAAGATGTAAGCTTTAAAAGCTAACATATATAGGAAAATGAAGATAGTAAGAAATATAATAATAGTAATATTAGTAATAAGCATAAGTATTGTAGGATATATAGGATTCCAAGGATATGACATGTACAAAAAAGCAATAAAAGAAACGCCTATAAGTGAAAAAATAGAAGAAATAAGAAGTAAAGAAAACTACACTACACTTGAAGAAATGCCTGAGTTATATAAAAAAGCAGTAATAGCAGCGGAAGACCATAGGTTTTATGAACATGGACCAATAGATATAAAATCTATTGGTAGGGCAATAGTGACAAACATAAAACGAAATAAGCTAGTAGAAGGAGGAAGCACGATAACACAGCAACTAGCTAAAAACACATATTTTACACAAGAAAAGAAATTCACAAGAAAAGTAGCAGAAGTATTTGTAGCATATAAATATGAAGAAGAATGTAAAAAGGATGAGATATTAGAACTATACTTAAATACTAGCTATTTTGGAGATGGATGTTACTCTGTAAGAGAAGCAAGTATAAACTACTTTGATAAAGAACCAATAGAAATGACAGAATACGAATGCATAATGTTAGCAGGCATACCAAATGCACCAAGTGTATATGCACCAACTAAAAATCCTGAATTAGCAGCGCAAAGAGCAAAACAAGTAATAAATAAAATGGTAGAATGTGAATACCTAACAAGAGAAGAAGCAGATAAAATTATAGAAGAAAACCAAAAGAACATAGAATAAAATATATAGGAAAAGCAAATGAAAAGAAGAAACAAAAGTAGTAAAAGAATAAATATAATAATATCTATTATAATACTAATAATTACAGGAATAGCAGGAATAACATTAAAACAAGGAACGAATGAAACTTCAAAACAAAAACAAAACAAACAATCAGAGAATACAGCAACAGGAAATACAGTAATAACAGAAACAACAACAGACTTAAAAATATATTTTTTAGATGTAGGTCAAGCAGACAGCATATTAATACAAAACGGAGAAAAAAATATGCTAATAGATGCAGGAAACAATAAAGATGGGCAAAAGCTAGTAAACTATTTCAAAAGTTTAGGAATAAATAAATTTGATATAATAGTAGGAACACATCCACATGAAGACCATATAGGGGGACTAGATGATATCATAAACCATTTTGAAATAGGAAGTATATATATGCCCAAAGTATCAACAACAACAGTAACATTTGAAGATGTATTAGATGCAATAAGTAATAAAAATCTAAAAGTAAAAACACCAATGATAGGAGATAACTTCAAATTAGGAGAATGTGATTTTACAATATTAAGTACAGGAACAAATGTAGACAACCTAAATGAAGCATCAATAGTATTAAAAATGAAATTTGGAGAAAGAGCATTTATATTTACAGGAGATGCAACTGAAAAGAATGAAAAAGAAATGTTAGAAATGGATATACAAGCAGATGTATTAAAAGTAGGACATCATGGGTCAAAAACAAGCACATCAGAAGAATTCTTAGAAAAAGTAAATCCAACATATGCGATAATATCGTCTGAAAAGGGAAATAACTATGAGCATCCACATAAAGAAACTCTAGCGAAATTAAAAAACAAATCAATAACTATATATAGAACAGATGAAAACGGAACGATATTAATCATAACAGATGGAGAAGAGATAAAAATACAATCAATAAAAACAGACACAAATGGATAAAATAAAAATCTTAAAGTAGGAGAAAAGATATGAAATATGTAATAGATAGAATAGAAAATGATATAGCGATATGTCAAAATCCAGAAAGCAAAGAAATTATAGAAGTAGATATAGAAGAATTACAACAAGAAGCAAAAGAAGGAAGTGTAATAATATTAAAAGATGGCAAATACGCAATTGATAAAGAAGAAGAAATGAAAATACGAAAAATAATAGAAGATAAGATGAACAAACTATGGATATAAAATAAATCAATAAACAGCAGATTTCCCAGCGAGCGAGAACTTCCGCTCACTAGGAAATCTGCTACTTTCTGAAGTTACTTACTATATTCTATTATAAAATGGTAAATTATATATTTTTTAAAAGAAAGCTTATTTTGAAGTAGAGCGGGAATTCCCGCTTACTAGAAAAAAAGCTAAAACAAGAAAATAAATATATTATATATGAAACTAAAAGTTTTATAATACTTGCTATACAAATACATAAAAGAAAGGGATAAAGCTATTGAAAAAAAAAGAAAAATATAATATAATATTAAGCTAATAAAGCAGAAGAAAAAGTAAAAAAGAGTCCAATTCAAAACGAAAGGGAAATTAAAGATGCAAATAAATTCTAATATATTAGATGAATTATATAGAGAAGCAGGAGAAGAAAGGGTAAGAAAAGCAAAAAATTATGTACAAACAAGAAAAGTAAAGTTAATTAGAGAAGAATATGAAAACAAAGATAACTTTGAAATATCAGCACAAGTAAGAGGAGCAGAAATATACAATACAACAATAAGAGTAAGAGATGGAGAAATTGACGATGTAACTTGTGAATGTGAGGACTATTATCAAAGATTTGGAACATGCAAACATATAGTAGCAACGATAATAGAATACAGTGAAAAAAACAAAGAAGACATTAAAGAAACAAGAGGTGTAGCACAAAAAATAAACTCAAGCAAATACAGAAGTTTCCATCAGATAGTAAACACATTATATAATGAAGAAATAGAAAAGTTATCAGAAGAAGGACAAAGAGAAAATATACAAGATATAAGTTTACAGCCAAAGCTAATATATGACAGATACAACAAAAGTCTAAGGTTAGAGATAAAAATAGGAAATAAGAGACTATACAAGATAAGAAATTTATCAGAGTTTTATGATAACATGTTATACAAACAAAAATATAGATATGGGGCACAACTAGAATTTATACACACAAAAGGTGCATTTGCAGAAGGAAGTAAGCCATTACTAGAATTTGTATTAAAACAAGCAGAAAATATAAAAAATGTAAATTCAGAAGCCAATATAAGCTATCGATATTATGGAAAAGCACTAAGTGAAAGTGAAATATTATTAAACAATACATCACTTGATGAATTATTTGACATATTAAAAGGACAAAGAATATTAATACAGAAAGAATATACAGAAGACAATGTAGAATTTGCAGACAAAAATCCAAATTTAGAATTCAAGTTAGAAAAGGACAAAGAAGAAGACTATAGGCTATATATAGATATAGAAGAAAAGATAGGGCAAATAGCAATATTAAAAGGAAAACAATATACATATGTATTAAAAGATGATGGACTATATAGATGCACAAAAGAATTTGAAGAAACTACACTAAAGCTGTTTAAAATCTTTAAAGAAAATTTTGTAGAAGAAGTATATATACATAAAGAACAATTACCAGAGCTATTTTCAGTAGTAATACCAAATATAAAAAATCAAATAAAGATAACAGAAGAAACAAAACAAGAAATAGAAGAATATAGGCCAGAAAAGTTAGAAGTAAAAGCATATTTAGATGTAGATGAGCATGGATATATAACAGCAGACATTAAGTTTTGTTATGGAGGAGAAGAAGTAAAGGTCCTAGATGAGAAAGCTAAGATAAATGCCAAAAGAGATATAATTGCAGAAACAAAAGTAATAAATATGTTAGGAAAAACAGGATTTATGTTATATGAAGAAAAACAATTATTAATATTGCCACAGGAGGAAAAAATTTACGAATTTTTAACAACAGAGATAGATGAATATATGCAAAAGTTTGAAGTTTTAGTAACAGAAAACTTCAAATCAAAACAGGTAAGACAACTTAAGGTAGGAACAATAGGAGTAAAAGTAGAAAACAACTTATTATCAGTAGACTTAAGTAACTTGAATATAGAGCCATCAGAATTAGAAGAAATAATGGCAAAATATACATTAAAGAAAAAATATCATAAATTAAAAGACGGAAGCTATTTAAGTTTAGAAGACAATCATAACTTAGAATTTTTAGACAAAGCCGTCAAAGGAATGGATATAAGCTATAAAGATTTAGAAAGTGGAAAATTAAAATTACCTGTACACAGAACATTATATTTAAACAGCCTATTAAAAAATATTGAAAATACAGAAATAACAAAAAATAACGAATATAAAGAAATAGTAAAAGGACTAGACAAAGAAAATATAGAAGAAGAAATTCAGGTACCAAAAAGTTTAGATAATGTTTTAAGGTATTATCAAAAAACAGGTTACAAATGGTTAAAGGTATTAGATAACTACAAATTTGGTGGAATATTAGCAGATGATATGGGATTAGGAAAAACAATACAAATGTTATCAGTAATAATATCATATATAAAAGAAACAAAAGAAGAAGAAAGAAAATCAACTATAGTAGTATGTCCTAGTTCATTATCTTTAAATTGGCAAAATGAAGCAAATAAGTTTACGAATGAGTTACGAACAATGGTAATAAGAGGAAGTGCAAAAGAAAGAGAAGAACAAATAAAACAAATTGAAAAATATGATTTAGTGATAACATCGTATGACTTATTGAAAAGAGATATAGAAGTTTATAGAGAAAAGAATTATACATTTAAATATATAATTGCAGATGAAGCACAATACCTAAAAAATAGTAATACACAAAATGCAAAGGCAATAAAAGAAATAAATGCAGAAACGAGATATGCATTAACAGGAACACCTATAGAGAACTCACTTGCAGAATTATGGTCAATATTTGATTATATAATGCCAGGATATTTATTTACATATAAAAAATTCAAAAATACATATGAATTACCAATTGTAAGAGATAATGACCAAAAAGCAATGCAGAAGTTAAAAATGCTGATAGAGCCATTTGTCTTAAGAAGAACTAAAAAGCAAGTATTAACAGAACTACCAGATAAATCTGTTACAGTATTAAAAAATGTTATGAAAGAAGAACAAGAAAAATTATATTTATCATATTTAGCACAAACAAAAATGGAAATTGAACAAATAATAAATAAAAATGGATTTAATAAAAGTAAAATACAGATACTAGCAGCATTAACAAGATTGAGACAAATATGTTGTCATCCAAGTTTATTTATTGATGAATATACAGATGGAAGTAGTAAATTAGAACAATGTATAGAAATTGTAAAAGAAGCAACACAAAGTAATCACAAAATATTGTTATTTTCGGGATATACATCAATGTTTGATATAATAGAAGAAGAACTTAAGCAAAAAGGTATCAAATATTTTAAATTAACTGGAAGTACTAAAGTAGATGAAAGAATCCAATTAGTAGATGAGTTTAATGCAAATGAGGAAATAAAGGTATTTCTAATTTCATTAAAAGCAGGAGGAACAGGATTAAACTTAACAGGAGCGGATGTTGTAATACATTATGACCCATGGTGGAATGCATCGGCAGAAGGTCAGGCTACAGACAGAGCATATAGAATTGGGCAAAGAAGAAATGTTCAAGTATATAAGCTCATAACTAAGAATTCAATAGAAGAAAAAATATATGAGTTACAACAAAAAAAGTCAGAGTTAATAGATAATGTATTAGATACACAAACAACATTTATAAACAAAATTTCAAAAGAAGATATTATGAATTTATTTTCTTTATGATAGAAATGATGGACATTGTATAATAAATTAATTAGAAAGATTGGTAAAATGAGAGAAGAAATAGTTATAATAGGTGGAGGACTAGCTGGGTGTGAGGCAGCATATCAAATAGCAAGTAGAGGAATAAAAGTAAAGTTATATGAAATGAAACCTGAAAAATATACACCAGCACATACAAATAAGAATTTAGCAGAAATAGTATGTAGTAATTCATTCAAATCAAATTTACACACAAATGCCTGTGGACTGTTAAAAGAAGAATTAAGAAAACTAAATTCACTATTAATAAAAATAGCAGATGAGACAGCAGTTCCAGCAGGACAAGCACTAGCAGTCGATAGAGATAAGTTTTCAGAAAAAGTTACAGAACAAATACAATCAAATCCTCTAATAGAAATATGCAATAAAGAAATAACAGATTTAGAAGATATAATAAAAGATGGGATAGTAATAATAGCAACAGGACCACTAACAAGTGATAAATTGTCAGAAGAAATATCAAAATTAACAGGACAGGAAAAGTTACATTTTTATGATGCAGCAGCACCTATAGTAACAAAGGAAAGCATTGATTTTAACATAGCATTTTATGGAGATAGATATAGTCAAGAAAAGAAAAAAGAAGAAAGTATTGAAGAATGGAAAACTAGACAAGAAAGAGAAGAAAATAGCTATATTAACTTGCCAATGAATAAAGAAGAATATGAAGCATTTTATAATGAATTAATAAATGCAGAAATTGTAGAGTTACATCAATTTGAGAAAAGAGAAATATTTGAAGGGTGTATGCCAATAGAAGTAATGGCTAAAAGAGGAATAGATACACTAAGGTATGGACCTCTAAAACCTGTAGGGTTTGATGACCCACGAACAGCTAAGAGACCATATGCAGTTGTTCAACTAAGGCAAGATGATGCACAAGCGAGCATATATAACTTAGTAGGATTTCAAACAAATCTAAAATTTGGAGAACAGAAAAGAGTATTTAGTCTTATTCCAGGTTTGCAAAATGCAGACTTTGTAAAATATGGTGTAATGCATAGAAACACATATATAAATTCAACAGAATTATTGGATAATACATATAATCTAAAATCTAATAATAATATATTTTTTGCAGGACAAATAACAGGAGTTGAAGGGTATGTGGAATCAATTTCTTCAGGATTAGTAGCAGGAATAAATGCTGTGCAAAAATTTAAAGGAGAGAATAAAATAACTTTTGATGAAAAAACTATGATAGGTGCTCTTAGTAAGTATATATCTACTCCAAATGAAAAGTTTCAACCAATGAATGCAAATTTTGGCATAGTTCCTGAATTAGATAAAAAAATTAAGGATAAAAAGTTAAAGTATAGCTTATTAGCAGATAGAGCATTAGAAAGTTTGAAATATGACATGGAAAAATATTAACAAAAGTAATATATAGATTTGAGGAGGAACAAATAAATGAAAATTTTAATGGGAACAAAAAATCCAGGAAAAATAGAAGGAGCAAAACAAGCTTTTGAAAGATATTTTGATAATGTAGAAGTGTTAGGTATTCCAGTAAGCTCAGGTGTCAGTGACCAACCATTTAATGAAGAAATTTTACAAGGAGCTAAAAATAGAGTTAAGAACTTAAAAGAATACGCAATCAAAAATAATATTGTAGCTGATTACTATGTTGCAACAGAAGCGGGAATATTCAATTTTCTAGGAGAATTTATAGATATAAATTCAGCAGTTATTGAAGACATGAATGGCTTACAAAGTGTTGGAATCAGCCAGGGGTTTCAAATACCAGAAAAATATATTGATGAGATTAAAGCTACAGAATTAGGAACAGTAATGAATAGAATTTTTTCTAGTCAAAATGACTTGAGTAAGGGAAAAGGAGGCATAAGCATTTTGACAAAAGATGAAATTTCTAGAATTGATTTAACTAGAAATGCTTGTATTATGGCCTTGATTAAATATATAAATGGTGAAGTTTGGAGATAATAATAAGAGCTATCTACCTATAACAGATTGTAGATATAATGTACAGTATGTCTTGTTTAGAATAAAATTCTGTTCACTATATAGAAAAAATATATAATTATGATATATTATATAACAATAAGTACAAATAATAAGAAAAAAGGTGATTAATATAAAGATAATCAGTAAAAATGAATATAATGAAATAAAACCTAAAATATCAATTTTAATAATGAGTGCTGCAAACATCGAAAGAGATGAAATAAACAGAGTGCTAATACCAATAGAAGGAGAAAGCGAAATATTAAAATATAAGGATTATTTTATTGGAAAATTTGGCAAATACAATGTAGTACATGTTAAAACTGAACAGGGCTCAGTAGGAAGAGATTCAAGCGTAATTACCACATATGAAGCTTTAGCAGATTGGAACATAAAAATGTTAGTTATGATAGGAATTGCTTGTGGAAGAGATAAAGGATGGGGACAAAAAATAGGAGATGTACTGATTTCTAAAAGCATATTTTTTTATGAAAAATGCAAAGTGGAAGAAGATGAAGAAGGAGAGATTATTTATAATAAATGTATAGGTACAACAGAAATGGTAGCTGGTAGTAAACTATGCAGAATTTTCGAAAATCAAGAAGAATGGAAAGAAGAATTTAGAACTGAAGATAACAGAGTACAAGAATATAAAGTATATCCAGGGCAAATATTTTCAGGAGAAAAATTTATAAATTCTAAGAAAGAGAAAGACAGAATAATGAAATTAAGTCCATCAGTATGCATTGGGATAGAAATGGAAGGAGCAGGAATAGCAACTGCATGTTCTAGAAAAGAGTTAAGTGAATGGATTATAGTAAAGGCTATTTGTGATTTTGGAGATGGAAAAAACAAAGATAAAGATAAAGCACAGAAAAGGGCAATTGATATAGCAATTTCATACTGTATGTATAAATTTAACCAGAATAAAATATTTGACCATATTATTTTTGAAGAAGAATATCAAAATGATGAAGAAAAAATTATTCATATGAAAAAATATAACTATGATATTACTGAAAATTATATAGAGAGAAAAGTAATTTCAATAGAGAAGAGTATTTTATTTAGTGAAAAAAGTAAAGAAAATTTATATGATGTTATAAAAGACAAAAAGTATGTTGTACTATTAAGTGACGCTGGAGAGGGAAAAACACAGGAGGCGAAGGCACTTGCAAATAAAATAAATAATGATGACAGTAATATACATGCTTTTTATAAAAATTTAAATACATATACTGACCAAAAAATAGAAGACATTATTCCTAATGAATTAAAATCAAAAAAGACAGTATACATATTTGATGGATTTGATGAAATAGTGGAAAAAAATAAATCAACATTTTCTAGAAACTTATTAGAATTTTGCCAAAACAATCTAAATGCTATGATAGTAGTAACATGTAGAAAGAATTTTTATGAAAAACATAATGAGGATTATGAAGGAACGCTGAAGAAATTTAACGAATACATTCTTTGTAAAATAACAGATGAAGATATTAAAAAAACACTAACAAAAAATAATATTAATATAGATAAATTTTATAAAGATATTTCAGACCAAAATTTATTACCTATATTATATAATCCATTTTATTTCAAAAATATCCTAGAAATCTATAATAAAAAAGAATTTAATGAGAAGGATTTACTAGATATTATTATCGAAAAGAGTTTTGCTTTAGACAAAAATAAATATGATACAAATAAATCAAAACTAAATAAGTTATTAGAGATTATAGGAATTACAATACAGATGCTAGAACGAAAATATTTAACAAACGAAGAATATATGCAATTAATTAATGATGAAGAAAGATTATTATTAAATTGTAGTAGTATTTGGCATAAAGACGATGATGGAAACTGGAGTTTCATACATAATAATTTTGGAGAATATTTAGCAGCTAAAAAATTAAATACGTATTCATTAGAAAAAATAAAAGATATTGTATGTTATAAAGGTGTTGAAAGCAAAATAAAGCCGACTTGGATAAATACTTTAACATTTCTTGTAAATAAATATAAAGATGAAGAATTAACAGAATGGATATTATCATGTATGCCAGAATTTATAACATATATCGAAAGTGGAATTATAAATGAAGAAAAGAAAAGAAAGATGCTATTTATAATTTATGAAAAATGTAAAAAGCAAAAGACATGGATAACATATAATATTTATCATTCTAATAACTTGATCTCAAGTAAAGAAGAGATTAAATACTTATTAGAACAAGTAGAAGAAAATTACCATTATACATCAGTAGGAAATGCATTACATATTTTAAAAAATTCATCTAATTTATTTGGAATGGAAAGAGAAATAAGGAATGTTTTAATGAGTATATGTCTAAGTGATAATCATACTACGTTTAATATATCTAATGCAATAGATATTTTATCAGACTTCAAGTTAGCTGGAAAAGAAGAGTTAATAAAAATTATAAAATATAATGAAAAAAGGGAAAATCCAAAATTAAGAAGAGGCTATTTTTACTTTTGCAATACATTAAACATAGTAGATGATACAATTGATATATTTTTAGAAAGATTTAAAATTGAAAGCAAAGGAATGTGTGCAAGTTGGAATAGTGAAAATGAAGAAGATGCATATTATTTGAATGAACATATAGAGTATAGAAGAGCATTTTCAAAAATAAAGTCAAAGAATACTATTGAAAAAGTAGTTGACTTTATTGAAAGTGAATACATAAATGACAGAGAGGATATAAAAAAGATTATAGAAAACTTATGTGATTCTATTCATAGAATATTTGAAAACAGTGAGGATAAAATTAAAAATTTGCTAGAGATGTACTTAAAATGTGAAGAGAGATTTAGCTATGCATGTATGAAATTAATTATAGATAAAGTTAAAGCTGAAAATATGTTACTATTGTTTTTTAAAGAGTATATGAAAATAGATAATACAAAATTAGTTAGAGCTTATGAGCAGATAATAGATAATGAATGCTTAGAATACTATTATGAAGAATATAAAAACGGTGGTTATAGTAATGAAGAAACTAAAGATATATTAAAGTTTTGCAATGAAAAGTTAACTAAATATCGAGATTTAAAAATATTATATGAGAGTAGAACAGGAAGTAAGATAGTAGAAACAAAACAGATAGACTATAATGAAATTAAGAAAAAAAGTATTATATACTTTTTAGATAAACTATTTGATAAACAATTATTTTTTGAATATTTAAAGGAATTTAAAAAAGAATATAAAAAAGAAGAAATAAATACAGAAGATTTTATAGAAGCTATTGATTATAATGATGTAGACAGAAATTGTAAATATCAATATCTTACAGAATTCTTATTACATAAATTTGACTATGGAAATATAGTAGATGAAAATAAAATAAAAGAATGGAATTGGAGTGATGTAATTTTAGACGAAGTATATAGCATTTTAAATTCAGAGCAGGAAAAAATAGAATTAACAAGAAAACAAATAGATACTATAGAAAAAATATGCAAAACATTAATAAATAAAACAGATTTTAGGAATGGAATAATATATGATATCAATAATTCAATTTCTACCAAAATAGAATGTCTATATTTATGGTTTTTTAGATACAAGTTTAATTTTGAATATCCAAAGGATAAATTATTAGATATGTTAGAGTATGATTGGATTATTAATGGAGGAAATTTAGGAATAGATTATATAGAGGAAAACATTGAAGATAAAACAAAATTAACATCAAGAATAATAGATAATATTAAAAATAGAGATATACATTCTTATATCTATAAGAATCACATAGAATATTGTAT
The DNA here is from genome assembly GCA_947087745.1 of uncultured Clostridium sp. Lineage (GTDB taxonomy): Bacteria > Bacillota > Clostridia > TANB77 > CAG-508 > CAG-269. The sequence goes on from CAMUDX010000021.1 coordinate 20,039, forward strand.
AAAAAACAATATAGATTCTTGCATGGAATCCATAGGAACACATTTATTAGATAAAAATGCTGATTATGATGAACGTATAGCTTCAGCAGACTATTTATTGAAGTTTATGAATGTTCAGGAATTTGTTAATGAACATTTTAACAAATTAGATTTAGAATTTCAAAAAGAAATTATTTGGAAAGTAATCGAAAAGAAAAGAGACATATTAGATGAGTGGATAGTAGACAAGTTAAAAACTTGTGAGGAAATTAAAGACAAGATGTTTTTTGCCCAACAATTAATAAAGCTAGATAAAGAAGAAGGAATAAAGTTTTATTATAATTGGGTAAAAAAGGAAAATCAAGCATATCAAGATAGAGAAGAGATATTTGATATAAATTTAGACATAGCTAAAATACAAAACTATAACATGCTAAATTATTTAATAAGATTAATTGAAATAACTATTAATCCAGGATTTAAAGATAATACAATTCATAGCCTCAATAATAGTTTGAAGATAGCAATCATAAATATGGGTGCCAAAAATAGTGACACATTTATTAAAACTAAAAATATGCTACAAGAACTTATAAAAAATAATCAGAAGAATAATCATATAGGAGAAGTACAATATTTGATTGATGATTTAGAAAATATATATTGCAAAAATATACAACCTACAAATGATTTTAGTACTATAATTAAAAATATCAGAGACTTAGAACACAAACCAGAGCCATGGTTATAGGAATATTACTTATAATATAATTTACAAAAAAGCAAAATAATTTTACAAAGAAATTATTTTGCTTTTTTATATAATATTTTGGAGATTTCATAAAAAAAGATATAAAAGTATATAGAAAAATGTCGAAAAATGGAGTATAACAAAATTGTATATACCATATAGAAATAATATGATTAAATTAGAATGTCAATTATAGAAATAACATGATAAAAGCAAGTAAAACAATATAAATAAATTAGAGAGATATCATATTATTGATATTAAACAATAAAAAGGCAGGAGGTGAAAAAATGAGATATAAACTATATTTTACATTAGAAAATCCCAAAATACCAATAGACTATAGAAAAAACATAATAAGCTATATAAAACACTCATTACAAGAATATGATGAAAAGTACTATAAAAAATTTTACAACGAAAAAGACCCAATAATAAAACCATATACGTTTGCAGTCATATTCAAACAACCACAGATAAATGCAGAAGAAATAATTATAGAAGACAAAAGATTTGAATTAAACATATCAGTAGAAGATTATGAAACAGCAATAATATTATATAATGCAATTAATAACCAGAAATACAAAAGCTTCTCGATAAACAAAAATTCATGGACACTAAAAAATATAGAAATGACAATAGAAAAAGAAATAAAAGATAATAACATAACAGTAAAATTCTTATCTCCACTATGTGCAAGAAATAGGCAGAATCAAAAAGATTATTATTATTCTTTTGAACATCCAGAATTTGAAGACACAATAAAAATGAATATAAAAGAACAATTAAAAATAACAAATATTCCAGAAGACATAGTAGAAAGTTTAAAAATAACACCAATAAAAGCAAGAAAAGTAATAATAAAATTTTATGAAAAAAAGATAGAATGTTCAACAGGAACATTTGCATTACAGGGAGATATACAATTACTTAATTATATATATAAAGCACGGAATGGGAAGTAAACACTCAGCAGGATTTGGAATGTTTCAAATTATATAAAATAGGAGGTGAAAAATGAAAATAAAAGTATACTTAAATGATTGGTTTGTAAATGCAGGGATAATAGGATTTTTAAGAATATTAGAAAATAGCGATAATGAATTTGCAGAAAAAAAATCAAATTATATAGAATTTGAAACAGAAAATTTAAGAGATTTTGAAAAATACTATTTTAAATATTTTATGGACAGATACAATGTAGCAGAAAGAGTAGAAGAAAGAACAAAAACAGCATTTGAATACCTAGAAGCTAATATAGAAATAAAAACAGAAAATAAAGAAGAAAAACAAATAAAAGAAAAAATAAAATCCAATAAAAAATATATAAAAGATACAATAAAGAAGCAATTAGACAAAATAAAAAAAATAGATGAACAAATATATAATCAAATGAAAGAAGAATATGATGAAATAGACAAAGAAGAAACAAAAGAGGGAATAGCGAAAATAAAAAACAATTTATTAAACAATATAAAAAAAGAAGAAATAAACAAGAAATTAACATTAAATTTATTCAAAAGTATATTAAGCAGTACATATTATGGACAGGTTTCATTCTTAAATGTAGTAAAAACAGCGCTTTCATATGAAGAACAACAAGAAGTAATGTATATAGACTACATAAGCAACATCGTAGAAACAGGATTTATGCATGATATTTTAGATGGAAAATATACAATGCAACACATAAAAGAGAAAATAGAGACAAAAGAAAAAGAAGGAAGAATGACAAAAGAAATAGAAAAAGTATATGCAAAAATAAAGAAAGACTATATTGAAAAAGATAAAGGCATAGAAGAAATACAGAAATATATAAAAGAAAAAGTATTACAAAAATGCTGTATGTGTGAAAATGAAATAGGAATAACAACGAATTATTCAGAAGGAAACTTTGTACCATTAGCAATTAGTAGCGACAATGCAAGAAATTTTTTCTGGAACCAAAATGTAAAATTTCCAATTTGTGATATATGCAAATTAATATTATTTTGCATACCAGCAGGGATAAATAATATTATAAAAACAGTAAAAGAAAATGGAGAATATAAAGAAAAACAGTTATTAAATTTTGTTAATTATGACACAGATATAAAACAATTATTAATAACAAATAATAATTTTAAAAATAATTCTAAATATGAAAATAGGGCAGAAAATCCATATACACAATTAATATTAGATATTGTTGAACAAGACGAAAAAATAAGTGAATGGCAATTACAAAATATATTTGTTGTAGAATTTGAAGCAGAATATGGAGCATTTAGTAGAATTGAATATTTTAATATAAGAAAATATGTAGCACAATTTTTCTCAAGATATTCATCAAGCACATTAAATAAAATAATGGACTATAAATATAAGCTACAAGTGGTAGATTTCATATTAAAAAACAAAGACATTAAATATATTATAAATGACAGATTAAGAGATGACATAGTAAAACAAAAAGGGAACAGTTACAATTCATTTTTAGCAATACAGACACGAATGATATTAAATATAATAAGAGAGGAAAAGAGAGAGATGGAAGAAGAGATAAAGAAAAACAATGATAAATTATATGTACTATATAATTTAGGAATAGAAATACATGAAGAATTAAAACATAAAGGAGAAGAAAATAAATTAAGTGGATACACATATAAGATGTTAAATAGTATAAAGACAGGAAATAAGAATGAATTTATGGACATAGTAATTAGATTACACATGTCTATGGGAAAGAACATATCACCAATATTTTTAGAGACAATGCAAGAGGCAAAATTAGACTTTGAATCAATAGGACAAAGTTTCTTATCAGGATTAATATCAAATAAATATGACAAGAAAGAGGAGGAAAAAATAAATGGAAAATAGAAAAAAAGGACTATCAATAACACTAATATTTAAAGCAGAAAGCTTAAATTATGGAGAAGGAATTGGAAATATTTCAGAATTAAAAAAATTAACAAGAGGAGATGGAAGTGTTTACACATTTGAATCAAGACAAGCATTAAGATATGACATATCAAGATTAGGAAACAAAATGTTTAATTGGAATTTAGAAGTAGTAGATAAATCAAAGGGAACAGTACAATTTAAAGATGAGTTAACAATAAGAGATTCAGAAGAAATGGACTTATTCGGATATATGAAAACCGCAAAAAACGGAAATGCAGACATAAGAAGTGCAGCAGTAAGATTAAGCAATGCAATATCTCTAGAAGACTATAAAAGTGATATTGAATTTTTAAATAATAAAGGGCTAGCAGATAGAATAGGAGAATTTCCTAACCTTGCAAATATAGAAAAACACTTAAGTTACTATACATATACAGTTACAATAGATTTAGAAAAGATAGGTATAGAAGGAGATATAGAATTAACAAATGAAGAAAAAATAAAAAGAATAAACCAATTATTAGATATTATAAAAGTATTAAATAGAGAAATACGAGGAAGAGAAGAAAACTTAAGTCCAGTATTTGTAATTGGAGGAATATATAATATAAATTCTCCATTCTATTTAGGAAGAATAAAATTAACTGGAAAAAACAGAGAATTTAGTTTAGATACAGAAATGTTAAAAGACACAGGAGCATTAACAATTGGAGAAGAAACAATATTTGAAGATACAAATGTAGGAATGATAAAAAATACATTTAAAAATGAAAAAGAAATAGAAGAAATATTTAATGGAAAAGTAACAAATATAGAAGAATTTTTCAAAACACTAAAAGAAGAAGTAACAGAATATTATAAATCCTAAAAAGGAAGGATTGAAATAAATGAAAATATTAAAACTTAAAATATACCAAGAAACAGCATGCTATAAGAAACCATTTGCAAACAAAGTAGCAGAAACATATCCTTTACCACCATATTCAACAATAATAGGGATGTTTCATAAAGCATTACAAGCAAAGTCAGGCGAATATTTTCCTATGAATATATCTGTTCAAGGAGAATATGAAAGTATTTTTAGTAACTATCAAAATTTGAGAATGTATAAAGGAAAAGAGAAAGTCACAGCAATGCCAAGAAATGTACACCAATTGTTAAATGTTAATTTAATAATACATGTACAAGCAGATGATAAAATAATAGAGAAGATATACCAAAATGTAATAAATGGTGTAGAAACTATTACATTAGGAAGAAATGAAGACTTAGTAAGAATTGATAGTATAAAAATACTAAATAAAGTGGAAGAAGTAGAAGATGAAGATGTAACAAATACCTCATATATACCAGAATGGTTAGCAGATGGAGTAAGTGGGATTAATTATAGATTAAATACTACTTATATAATAAAAGAAGACATTAGACAATGGAATAAAGTTAATGTCAAGTATGTAGAAAAGAATACAAACCAAAATGTAAGTAAAGCTTTAAAAGATGAAGAAGGAGATTGTATATATTTTTATAATAAACAAATGCCATGCTTATAAAGTGTGGCTATTTCAAAAGGAGGAAGATAATGTTTTATGGAAAATCAAATCCAATAGAAACCATAAAAGAGCATACAGATAAATTAATAATCAATTTAAAAAAATTAAAAAAGATATATGGAAAGAGAATTTCACAAATAATTGATATGAGTGAAGAGAGATTTTGGCAATTAATGGAGATAATCTGCAAATATCATGATGTTGGAAAAGTATTTTCTGGATTTCAGAATGAAATAAGGAAAAAAATAGGAGAAGAATTAATAGTAACAAGATTTAACAACAATGTGATTAAGCATGAACAAATATCGCCAATGTTTGTTCCAGTAAAAAAATATAATCTTACACAAGAAGAAAAAAAATTAGTATATCAAGCAATTTATTATCACCACGAAAGAAATATTATGTATGTAGATAGAGAGTTACTAAACGAGATAATAGAAGAAGACATAAGACCAAATTTAGAAATGATACAAAAAGAATTAGATATAGATATTGAAGAATTAAAAACAGTATATTTAAGTCGTGTTGAAGGACAAGCAAGAATAGTTGAAGGAAATGAGTTGTATAAAGAATACTGCTTAATGAAGGGATTGTTACATAGACTAGATCATTGCAGTTCAGCTGGAATTGACATAGAGGATGACACAAACCATGAAATATCAACATTTGTTGAAGAATTTATGAATAGTAAAAAATTCAAATTAAACGATTTACAAAATTATAGTAAAGAAAATGCGAATGATAATTTAATTGTAATAGGCTCAACAGGAATGGGAAAAACAGAAAGTTCATTATTATGGAGTCAAAATGATAAAACATTTTTTACATTGCCATTAAGAATAAGTATAAATGCTATATATGACAGAATATGTGAACAGATTGGATATAATCATGTAGGATTGCTACATTCAACAGCACTAGACTATTTAGAGGAAAAGGTCAATCAGGAAGAAAGAAATTTAGAAAAAGAAATAGAAATAATGGAATATTCTAAGAATCTATATCAAAAAATAACTACCTGCACAATAGACCAAATATTTCCTTTTGTATTCAAATATAGAGGATACGAAAAAATGTATGCAACACTAAGTTATTCAAAAATCATAATTGATGAAATACAAGCGTATTCACCAGAAATAGTAGCTATAATATTAAAAGGATTACAAATGATAGATAATTTAGGTGGCAAATTTATGATAATGACAGCAACACTTCCAAGAATATATAAAGAAAAGTTAGAAGAAATGAAAATCAAATTTCAATATAAAGAATTTATTAAAGAGACAGAAAGACATAAAATAAAATTGATTGATAAAAAGATAAATGAAGATATTGATGAGATTTGCGAAAAGTCACAACATAAAAAGGTTTTAATTATAGTAAATACAATAAATAAAGCAGTAGAGATATATAAGCAATTAAAGGAAAAAGGGGCAGATAACATTAATTTACTACATTCAAGATATTTATTAGAAGATAGGAATGCAAAAGAGAGAAGTATAAAAGAATTTTCAAATATAGAAAATGAAAATGGAATATGGATAACGACACAAATTGTAGAAGCATCATTAGATATAGATTTTGATTTATTATATACAGAGATGTCTACATTAGATAGCTTATTTCAAAGATTAGGAAGGTGCTATAGAAGTAGAGAATATATTGGTAAAGAATGTAATGTAAAAATATATACACAAGAGACAAGTGGAGTAGGATATGTATATGATGAAGAAATATATATGAAAAGTATTGAATTATTAAAAGAATATGATAATAGTATTCTACAAGAGAAAACAAAAATTGAATTAGTTGATAAACTTTATTCAAAAGAAATGCTTGAAGATACAAAATTTTATAGAGATTTTAAAAGTGCATTTAGAGTTTTAGATAATATAGTAGATTATGATGTAAGTAAAAAAGATGCACAATCTTTACTAAGAAATATTGATAATATAGATGTAATTCCAAGATGTATTTATGATATTAATTTGAGCTTGTTTGAGAAATATGAAAACGAGAAAAATATGCAAGGGAAATTCACATTAAGAAGAAAAATAAATAAGTTATTTATTTCAATTAATAAATCTAATTTATGGAAGTTGAATGGGTATATAAACAAGTGCCCATATATTGAAAATAAATATATTATTGATACTAGATATGATTACGAAATAGGACTTTTATTGGAGAAGGATGAAGATTATGAAATAGATTCGAGAATGCTTTGAGAGGAGGAAGCTTATGAATATTACTGGGATAATGATTTATTACTACTTTGTGTGTCAGAGAAGATTGTGGTATTTTATAAATCAAATTAATATGGAACAAAATAGTGAGTTAGTTCAAATAGGTAAAATACTAGATGAGACTACTTATACTAAAGAGAAAAAACAGATTTTAATAGATAATACAATTAATATAGATTTTATAAAAAATAAAGCGATATTACACGAGGTTAAAAAAACTAGAGCTATTGAAGAAGCAGGTATATGGCAAATTAAATATTATATATATTATTTGGAAAGTAAAGGAGTAGAAAATATAAGAGCTAAGATAGATTTTCCACTTTTAAGACAAACAAAAGATGTTATATTAGAAAATAAAGATAGAGAAATATTAAAAAATGTTATTAAAGATATTGAAGAAATTACAAAAATGGACAAACCGCCTAAAATAATTGATTCAAAGATTTGCAGTAAATGTTCATATTTTGATATGTGTTACGTGTAAGGAGGAAATGTATGAGACAATCTTATTATTTATATAGAAATGGAAGACTACAACGAAAAGATAATACATTAGAAATTGTATATAAGGATGGTACAAAAAAATCTATTCCTATTGAAAGAGTAGATGATATTTATGTAATGACAGAATTAGATTTTAACACTAACTTATTGAATTTTGTTTCTCAATATGGAGTAAATGTGCATTTTTTTAATTATTATGGATTTTATACAGGAACTTACTATCCAAAAGAAGCATTAGTTTCAGGAAGACTTTTAATAAAGCAAGTAGAACATTATACAGATAAGAATAAAAGATTAGAAATTGCAAAAAGTTTTATAGAGGCAGCATCTTATAATATTTATAGAAATATGACTTATTATAATAATAGAGGAAAAGATTTAAGTGGAGACATGAAAGGGATAGAATATCTAAGGCAACAAATAAAGCTATGTAAAAATGTTCAAGAATTAATGGGGATAGAAGGGAACATTAGAAAGATATATTATGATTCATGGAATATTATTATTAATCAGGATATTGCTTTTGAGAAGAGAGTGAAAAATCCTCCTGATAATGCTATAAATTCTTTAATATCTTATGTAAATACTATTGTTTATACAAGAGTTTTAAGTGAAATCTATAAAACTCAATTAAATCCTACAATTAGTTACTTGCATGAACCATCAGAAAGAAGATTTTCTTTGTGTTTAGATGTAGCAGAAATTTTCAAGCCTATTATTGCAGATAGATTAATTTTTTCTATGTTAAATAAAAGGCAAATTACAGAAAAGGATTTTGAAGAGGGACTGAATTTTACATATATTAAAGATGATGCTAGAAAAGATATTACAAGGGAAATTGATGCTAGACTACAAACTAAGATTAAACATAAAAAACTTAACAGAGAAGTAAGTTATGAATATTTGATGAGGCTAGAAGTGTATAAATTGATTAAGCATTTACTAGAAGATGAGAAATATGAAGGGTTTAAAATGTGGTGGTAGTATGTATGTTATTTTAGTTTATGATATTAATTTGGAGGAAAAAGATGGTCAAAGGGTTTTGAGGAATGTGTTTAAAACTTGTAAAAAGTATTTAGTTCATATTCAGAATTCTGTTTTTGAAGGTGAATTGCTGGAATCACAAGCGATAAAATTAAATGCGGAATTGGATAGATTTATTAGACAAGATAAAGATAGTGTTATTTTGTTTAAAAGTAGAAATCAAAGATGGCTAGATAAAGAGTTTCTTGGTAAGATTGAAGATGATAAAACAGATAACTTTTTATAATTTTTCTGTCGATGTCTATTAGATGCGAATTGTTTGTTTTGTGACAGATGCAAAATTGTGCTATTTTGTTGATTTTTTTGAAAATGATGTTTTATTTCTTGTGGTTTTGTGTTATAGTATTTGTTGATAGACAGATTGTACATTTGAGATTGTGATTATCTGCTAGATAATTTGCCTCCTGTAAGTATATAAATATATTAGAATGTAAATTCAAACAGAACAATGCAATATTTCTTAAATTTAATGTAAGTATATAAATATATTAGAATGTAAATTTCTTCTTTAGTTTTTTAATTTCTTTTTGTTTTTGTAAGTATATAAATATATTAGAATGTAAATTTAAGAGTTCTAGAAGGTGACAAACTTCCACTTGGGTAAGTATATAAATATATTAGAATGTAAATTGTTCTCTTGCAATTTCATCACGTAACCATTCTGGGTAAGTATATAAATATATTAGAATGTAAATACAATTGTAATTTCTAACTGAATTAAGCAAAAGTGGTAAGTATATAAATATATTAGAATGTAAATTTTTCAGTTGAGCAAATTGCAAAAAGTTTTGATTTAGTAAGTATATAAATATATTAGAATGTAAATCCTCCTAAAAATGTTATTTTCTAAACTTCTTCAAACGTAAGTATATAAATATATTAGAATGTAAATACAATTGTAATTTCTAACTGAATTA
>CAMUDX010000022.1 GCA_947087745.1 uncultured Clostridium sp.
AAAATAAAAAAAGATGATATATATTTAAAAAAGGAGTATAAAAATATAATAAAAAAAATAATATAAAAAGGAGAATTAAAAATGAATATAGAAAGAGAATTAAATAACGAAAAAAATTTAGAAATAAATAATGAAATTGAAAAAGAACAAAAAAGTTTTTTGGATACGACCTTTGGAAAAATAATAAATAATGCAACAGATGTTGGAATAAGATATTTGTTACCAGACATTATTGAAGATGAAGTTATAGAAATAAAAGATTCATTATTAAAAAGTGGATTTAAAGCAGCTATCAGCACAGCAGTAAATAAAGCAATTGATTTTGGAAAAAGTGCAATAGGAATAATAACAGGTAATTTTGAAAATGCCACTCAAATACAAAAGGCTGTTGAAAGTGGAGGAATAATAGATTCGGTATCAGATGCATTAGACACAGTTATAAATAAAGCGAAAGAAAAAGAATTATTAGATAAAAGTATAGCAAATGTTATCAAAACTGGAAAGAATACAATATTAGATAATGTATCTAAAAATATTAAAGATACTTTAAATGAGCAAGTAAAAGGAGTAGAAGCTTTAGATAAATATGCAGATAGTTGGAGACAATTCTATAATAATCAAAATTTTAAAGGAATGGAAAAGGAATATAAAAAAATGCAAGAAAAATTAAAAATATTAGTTCCTTTAGAAAATACTATTAAACTGTCAAGGCAAATTGAAACAATACATAATTTGATAAAGAATAATGGGCAAAATTTTAATTTAAGCCAAGAAGAAATGAAATTAGTAGATAATTTTAATAATTTTTGACAAAAAATACAAAATACTGCAGGAACTTAAAAGTCAATATATTTAGAAACCTAGAAGTCACTATCTAGTAGTAACTTCATATGTTTTTGAGAACATAATTTCTTAAAAAGAATATTAGTAAAAATAAAGAAAAAATTTAGTCAAAAAACCTTGCAAAACCTGTATCCGTATAATATAATACACATATAAAAGAAAGAAGAAAGAGGGATAAACAATGGATGAAGAAAAACAAGAGGGAATTATAATACAAAGAGATATTGATGAAGAAATGAAGACCTCATATATTGACTATGCTATGAGTGTTATAGTACAACGTGCTTTACCAGATGTAAGAGATGGCCTAAAGCCAGTACATAGAAGAATATTATATGCTATGCACGAAGATGGAATAACATCAGACAAGCCATATAGGAAATGTGCTAATACAGTAGGTTCTGTGTTAGGAAGATACCATCCTCATGGAGATAGTTCTGTATATGATGCAATGGTAAGAATGGCACAAGACTTTTCAATGAGATACATGTTAATTGATGGTCATGGAAATTTCGGATCAATAGATGGTGATGGGGCAGCAGCAATGAGGTATACAGAAGCAAGAATGTCAAAAATATCAGAATTTATGTTGACAGACATAGAAAAAAATACAGTAGATTTCATGCCAAACTATGATGATAGATTACAAGAACCAACAGTATTACCAGCACAAATTCCAGCATTGCTAGTAAATGGGTCATCTGGTATAGCCGTAGGAATGGCAACAAATATACCACCACATAATTTAACAGAAGTTATAAATGGTATAATAAAAATAATAGATGAAGATCAAGTAACAGATGAAGACTTAATGGCTGTTATAAAAGGACCAGATTTTCCTACGGAAGGAATAATTTTAGGAATTGAAGGTATAAAAGAAGCATATAAAACAGGAAGAGGAAAAATTACTGTTAGAGCAGAAGCAGAAATAGAAGAAATGCAAGGAAATAGGCAAAGAATAGTAGTTTCATCATTACCATATCAAGTTAATAAAGCAAAATTAATAGAAAATATTGCTCATTTAGCTAGGGAAAAACGCATTGAGGGAATTTCAGAAATGCGTGATGAATCAGATAGAAATGATAGAGTAAGAATTGTAATTGAGTTAAAAAGAGATTCTAATCCACAAGTTGTATTAAATCAATTATATAAAAATACACAAATGCAAGATACATTTGGAATAATAATGCTAGCATTAGTTAATGGAGAGCCTCAAATATTAACTCTAAGACAATGTTTAGATTGTTATATAGACCATAGAAAAGATGTAATACTAAGAAGAACACAATTTGAATTAGATAAAGCATTAGCAAGAGCCCATATATTAGAGGGGTTAAAAATTGCATTAGACAATATAGATGAAGTAATTAATATAATACGTAATTCATATGATGATGCGAAAGAGAAATTAATGGAAAGATTTGGACTTTCTGAAATACAAGCACAAGCTATATTAGATATGAGGCTAAAAACATTATCAGGATTACAAAGAGAGAAAATAGAAGAAGAATATAAACAGTTAATGGAATTAATAGCACATTTAAGAGAGATTCTAAATAGTGAAAAATTAGTATTTGAAATCATAAAAGAAGAACTTATTGCAATAAGAGATAAATTTGGAGATGAAAGAAAGACAAAAATCGTTGCAGCTGAAGGAGAAATTGATGTTGAAGATTTAATAAAAGAAGAACAAACAGTAATTGCATTAACACACTTCGGATACATAAAAAGAATGCCAGTAGATACATATAGAAGTCAAAAACGCGGAGGAAAAGGAATAACAGGAATTGAAACAAGAGAAGAAGACTTTGTAAAACAAATATTTACAGCATCAACACATGATACTATATTATTCTTTACAAATAAAGGAAAACTATATAGATTAAGAGGATATGAAGTACCTGAAGCAGGAAGAACTGCAAAAGGAACGGCAATTGTAAATCTATTAAGTTTAGATTCAGGAGAAAAAGTATCTGCTATAATACCAATACAAAACTTTGCAGAAGGTAAGTACTTATTAATGGCAACAAAAAATGGATTAATAAAGAAAACAGCATTGGGAGAATATAATTCATCTCGTAAAACAGGATTACAAGGAATAACATTAAAAGAAGATGACGAATTAATATCTGTTAGACTTACGGATGGTGAGGATAATGTTGTTTTAGTTACAAGAAATGGTATGTGTATAACATTTGATGAAAAAGATGTACGACCAATAGGTAGAGTGTCACAAGGTGTTATAGGAATAAGATTAGATGAAGATGATGAAGTAATTGGAATGGAATCTATAATTGCAGGAAGTAAGTCAACTCTTCTTACAATAACTGAAAACGGATTTGGAAAAAGAACAGAATTAGATGAATATAGAGTTCAAATAAGAGGAGGAAAAGGAGTTATTACATATAAAATAACACCAAAAACAGGAAAATTAGTTGGAGCAAAAGTAGCAAGCGAAGATGAAGATGTAATGCTAATAACAGATAGCGGAACAATTATAAGATTAAATGTTAATGACATAAGTGTTTTAGGAAGATCAACACAAGGTGTAACTCTTATGAGAACATCAGATGGTGGAAAAGTTGTAAGCATTGAAACTATTTTACCTGAAGAAGTAAAATCAGAAGAATAGGATTCATAAAATAAAAAGAAGAAATTGGATTTCTTCTTTTTATTTTACATATAAATAATTAATGTATAAAGAATTTTATTTAAATCTTATATCTTCTCCAAAGAAGTAATAAATATCATAGTATCCACCAATTCTAGAACATATGCGTTCTTCATATTTTCTTAGAATATCATTCATACTTAGATTTGTAGAAATAATTGTTTTAGTACATTTTGAATTTAAATTTAATAAACGAGCATTTAAAATAGTAAATAATTCACTTAGTTTCATAGTATTAATAAATTCAGTGCCTAAATCATCAATTATTAACAAATCAACATCTAAAATACTCTTGTAAAATAAGTCTTGCTCAGAATTATTATATTTATTAAATTTATTATCAATAAGGGTTTCTAATAAAACAGGTGCTGTTTGATAAAGAACACTATATCCCTTATTTAATATTTCTTTAGCAATACAATTAGTCATAAATGTTTTACCTAAACCAGTATTACCAGTGAATAATAAATTTTTATAGTCAGGATTATTAAAGTTATCTACAAATTCTATACATTTATTCTTTATATTTAAAATGTTTGTTCTAGGTGATATATTTTGTTTATATTTAGCTAGATTTACTTCATTCGAAAACTTATTTTCATTAAAAGTAGAAAAGTTTTCTTTTTCTAGATTTGACATATTAGATTTATTATATGATATATTTAATAATTTTTGCTTTAAACAGTTACACATCTGAGTTCTATTATTTTCAAGAGTTATATATCCAGTATCATGACATACATTACATTCATATAATGGTCTTAAATATGATTCAGGTATATTATTATCTAATAAAACTTGTTTCTTTCTGTTTTTTAGTTCTTGAATTTTTAAATTTATGTTGTTTAAGTTGTTAGAAGAATTAAGCAAAATATCTTTTGCAGATTGTATAGAATAGCTGGTTAATTCTTCTTCAATTCGTTGTAATTCTGGTAAAGATTTATATAAATTATTTTTTCGTTTTTCTAAACCTAATTCTGATTTCATTTTTTTTCGTTCGTATTCTTGTAACAAAGAATCTAAAACTTCATTAGCCATTAGTACCTCCATTTTGTAAATTAGCATATAAGAAACTTAAATCATCATAATGTCTTTGTTCAAAAGAAGCTTGCGATACCTGCTGATGTAATTTTTTCTCTTCCTGTTTTTGCTTTTTGCGTTGTTCTAAGAACGACTCAATTTCTTGAGGATTTTTTAAGTTTCTATCATGCCAGTCGCTAATAACATTATTCAAGTACTCAAATGTTGGAGCAGATTTTAAAGTTGTTCTTCTTAATGCTATTTCTATACAACTCATATCATAGTTATATTCAAATAGCCACTTTTCAATATATGCTTCTTCATATTGAGTAAGAGAAGTATGTCTTCCTAATTTTTTTGCAATATCTTTTTTTATTTTAACAAGTTTATCTTGTTTTTGATAATATATATCTAAATCATTCCAAGTCTGGATTTTGCTATTTCCCCAAGCTTCAGCCACTGCTTGTACATAATTTTTATGTAATGCTGAACGGTTAAAACAATAGTCAAATAATGCTATCATTACTTGGTCTTCAAAATTATATTTTTTAAACCATAAATCGATATCACTATACCAAATAGGACTCATTATACCTTGGAAATATTTATTATTTATGCATTCTATAACTTTTGCCCTTGATTTATTTTTAGAAATTTCTTCAACTCTATTTGAATCAGTTTTTAAATTAGGGGAGTATAATCTATGCAATGTTAGTTCTTGTAAATCTGTTATTATATATCCATGTTCTTTTTTTGTAATTAAATTGTTTTCTTCTAAAAATGTTGTAGCTTCATTGATTGTTTTTAATGGTAATGACAATTTTTTTGATAAATCATTTAATTTAATATCTTTTTTATACTTAGCTAAAAATACTAGATATAGATATACTTTTGAATAATCACCTGGTAATTGTGATAAAAAATCTACAAAAAAAACATCTGGCAAAGCTGTTTGAGAAAAGAGAAATGATTTCTCAGTGTTTTCTAATTTCATATTTATTCCCCCTACTATTTTGTCAAATTATATCATTTTTAGGGAATTAAAACAAGAGATTATAAAATTTTTCTAGGGACTTTCTTAAACACATATATTTTAGGTCTTGTAATATATCTAAACATATATTTTATTATATGTAATATGTTTTCTCCATTAAATCCAACTATACTAAATATGAGAAGTGGAAAACATAACAGTATAAATAAAAATATTTTTATATTCAAATTTATTGATAATAAAGTTAAAATCAATAAAACAATAGAGTACCATATAATATTTAAGATTGCAGTAGAATAATCGATAGTTCCTAGTAATTTAGTTTTAAAATTATAGTTTTGTGGAAATATAAATTTCAATATATCACCTCCTAATTCCCACAGATTGTGAAATAGTTGTGGATATTCCTCCTATAAATTCACGAACAAAGGAGTTAGCTTTTATTAATGCATAAATTGCACCTATATATAGGAATTTTACCAATAGATTACCTGATGAGTAATCCATTGAAAATATTATTAATAAAACTAATGATACTATTATTTGTATAAAAAGTAATGAAAATAGATTTTTAATCCAGGACTTGAAAAACCAAGATGTAGAAGACAGTGATAATGATAATATTGCAAAGGGTGTAATTAATATAAAAATTTTTATCATAATAAATCTAAAAGAGTAAGAAAATATTAGGGATAGTAGAGATATAGAAAGAGTGGACTTTATTATTCCATCTAATGAGAATATATTTAATGTGCTAGAATCGATAGAAATAGTAGAGTTTATTTCATTTATTAAAGTAGAAAAACAAATTTGGGTATTAAATAAAGCTTCTCCTAAACTTCTTATTGATAATGTTATAGTAGAAAATAAGGATAAGAATTGTTCAATTATAAAATATGAAAAGTTCATACATGTTCCACATATAACTAATTTAAATATAAATTGATAAGGTGACTCTAGCTGTAAGAAAGTAAGGTGTGCCATTAAATATTTTATAGAGTAATATAGTAAGAATCCTAATAAAAGTGAGTTGGAAATTAATAGTATTCCATCAGATACAGAAGGTCCAAATATTTTTTCAAAGTATTTATCTGTTAAAATATCTTCACTTATAAAAGTTATATCATCTAAAATATCATATAGGTTATTATCTATTGATGCAAATAGATTTTGAAGTATAGTGTTTATTGTATTTATAATGGTATCAGTTATATTAATTGAATCTTCCAAAAGCCCTCCTATGATATTAATGATTTTATTGTTGATAGAATTAAATCAGTAGCTAAAATAAAACCATAAGAAAATAAGGATCCTCTTATAATCTTTTTTCCTGTTTTAATTTTTTCTTCATCTCCAAAACTAAATTTTTTAATAAATATACCTGAGCCGACAGCTACTGCTGCCGCAGGAGTAGCTAAATTTATAAGCCAACTAGAAATGTTTTCAAAGGCATTATTTATTTTTAATACTAATTTGGGTGTAGCTGCTTGAACAGAAGAGCTTAGAAAAAATATAAGCAAAATAGAAATTATTACCATTTGTATAAAAAAATATTTCTTATTTTTCATTATTTTCTCCTTTCGTTTTTATAAAGTATGGAAACATTTTTATTGTACAGGGCTTTAATATTTTTGTTCCATTTGATAAAAATGCAAGGCAATGAAATGTTTCTAAATTTTGAGAAAAATAGTTAGTATCATATATAAAATCATTTTGTGTATATGTGTTATAACTTTCTGATACATTAGAGTCTTGAGAATTGAATGTATTTGTTATATAACTAAATTTTGTGGTTTTTGCACTTTCAGAAATACTTTGTGAAATCTTTTCTTTTTCTTCTTTCCCTAGTTGTTTTTGTGCTTCTTCGATAGTAAAAATGTCATCTGTTCTAAACCAAATTTTGTTTATTAGATTTTGAATGATTACTTTTGTAGAGGTATCATCATGTAATGTATTTTTTAGAGATGAATAGCTTTGAGTACTTACAATGTTGATACATTTTGCTTCCCTACTTAAAGAAAAAAATTGACTATCTGATTTTGTAGCATATTCTGCATATTCATCACATATAAAAGCTGTTTTCTTTCGTATATTTTTTGATAAACTTGAAAGAATTTCTGTTTGAAAATCTAGTTTTAGATATGCAGCTATTATTTTAGACAAATTTTTATATTCTGATATATTCATATTTAATATTACAATTTTGCCATTTTTAATAGTATCTTCGAAACCTGTAAATGTTAGGTCCTCTTCTTGCGGGCAGAAGGCTTTGGAGATATCATAATCTGAAATAAATACATTTGTTATTCTACTAATTTCTGATTTTAGAATAGATAAAGTTCTTTGGTCTAATGAGAATAATTCTCTTTGAAAGAATTCTAAAGATGAATTCAAATTATATACATCTTGAACAGAAAATTTGG
Organism: uncultured Clostridium sp.; assembly: GCA_947087745.1. Taxonomy (GTDB): domain Bacteria; phylum Bacillota; class Clostridia; order TANB77; family CAG-508; genus CAG-269. Next base: position 7,952 of record CAMUDX010000022.1, read on the forward strand.
ACTGAATAAATAAGTTCCTTAATTTTTCTATTTGCTCTTTATAGTAGTTTGGTAATGTTACTAATTTGTGAATTTCAGTAAAATTTACATATCCATTATTATATAATCTACATAGTTTTATACATTCTGTTAATATTTGTTCTGCTTTATCTAACCAATAGGATTCTTGATTATTTTCTGAAAATAATTCTAATATAGTTCTAAGCCTATTTGCTAAGACTTGAGGCCTTAAATGAGGTTTGTGTAAAGGGTTATAACATACATTAGAATGTAATTCTATTATTATTAAATCATCTGTTAAATTAAAGTTTTTTGCATATTTTTTAACTTGTTCATAGTAATTTCCTTTTACATCTAGTATAAGCATTCCTATTTTGTCATTTGGATTATTAGAGTTATATTCTAATAATTGTTCTGTAAATGGGTACATGGCAGAACTTGTTTTACCTGAGCCTATTGTTCCTGTGATTAAAAAATTTTGATATAAACCTGATTCAGGGATATAAATTTTTGATTTAGATTTAATTTCGTCTCCAATTAATAAATTTAATTTAGTTTGAGGGGTATTATTAATGATTTTTTTATAAGAATTTTTGTTGAATTTTTTAAATATACTATTATAAATAAAATTTGATATTATTGTGTTAGAAAATATAAAAGTAATTATAAAAGTTTTTTTAATTATATTCCATAATGTTGGATTTGTATCACATATATTAAATGGATGGATACCATAGGTTATAATAATTTGTTTTGCTTTAAAAATAGGTAAAAATGTAATAATCCCTAATAAAAAACATATTATTAGAAATACTAATATAAAAGTGAGTCTTTTTAGATGACTTTTTATTGAGTAAACCTCCTTATCTTTAATTTTAATTTTGAACCTTGTTGGTTATGGAAAATTTTTATTTCAAAAAATGTATAAATTGAATATAAAGTTATTAGAATATTAATAAAATAGACTATAAAAAATATATCGACTAATTTAAAAATGTTTTCACCACCTTGCTTTTTGGATAATATAACAATTTTTTTTATTTGTCTATACTTTTTATAAAAAATATGATAAAATATGTTAAAACTCTACGACACAATTCGACAATTATAATATTTTATAAGATTTGAAAGGGGATGAAAGTATGAAATTTAACAAAGATACACAAATCGGAGAATTATTAGAAGTTGCTCCAGAAAAGGCAGAAATATTATTAGAAGCTGGAATGCATTGCCTAGGATGTCCTGCCTCACAAATGGAAACATTAGAGGAAGCATGTGAAGTACATGAAATAGATGTAAACGAGTTATTAAAAAAGCTAAATGCGTAATTAATTAAAATGCAAATTTATATTCAATATAGAAAAAACTTACAAAAAGACAAAAATTTTGAAAAAAACCTATTGACATTATAACGAAAATGTAGTAACATATAAGGGTGTTGTTTAAATACACACAAGGTGATGGGCTATTAGCTCAGGTGGTAGAGCACTTGACTTTTAATCAAGTTGTCCCGCGTTCGAGTCGCGGATAGCTCACCAAAATGAATATTGATGTACATCAATATTCACTATATAAGGCCCCTTGGTCAAGCGGTTAAGACATCGCCCTTTCACGGCGGAGACATGGGTTCGATTCCCGTAGGGGTCACCAAAATGCCACTTTAGCTCAGTTGGTAGAGCAACTGACTTGTAATCAGTAGGTCGTCCGTTCAAGTCGGACAAGTGGCTCCAAGCTAAAACCTAGACTTTCTAAGAATTGTCTAGGTTTTTTGTTTGCCTATTTTGCATTAAATATAATCAATATTTTAAACATTTTCAATAGTTTAGTGTGTCAAAAAGTGTGTCAGGTTTTTAGTAAATCGTTAAGTTTATTTGGCTCAATGCACAACTTCTTTTGTTAAAACTATACCATACTCCATATCATTACTTGTTATAGGAACATGATATTTTGAGCTTATTTTATTTCCATCGCCTTCAATAGGCAAGACATTAACTTTATCTGCATGCATACTTTGAGATTGATTTTGCATATTACAGTATAATTTACTAAAATATGTGTATTGACACATTTCGACACAATTAATTTGCAAAATATGTTAAAATATAAAAAAATATAAAAAGTAGGGAGAGATAATATGGAAGAATATTATTTAAAATCTCTACAAATGATAAAAATATTAAATATACAAAAAGAAAAAGAATATAATGAACTATTAGAAGACTATAAATTGTTATCGCTAGAAAGTTTAAAATACATGGCAAAAACGAGAAGTTTTAGAAAAATAAAAAAGCTTGCGGAAGACTTATAAATTCGCTTCTACAATTTAAAAATGCAATTAAATCGTATGAAGTAATATAAGACATGTATACTAAAATATAATATGTTAAAATATTTAAAACAGAAGATAAATGAGGAGTAATAAAATGCCAGACAGATTTGAAATATTAAGAAAGAGATTACATGAATCAATTAAAAAGAATGGAATAAGTTTTGAAAAAACAAGAAGAATAAGTGCAAAATTTGACGCATTAGTAAATTCATATTATACAGATGAAATACAATTTCATAGAGATAGTATAATGTATACAAAATATAAAGAGTCAATAAATACTCTAAGAAAATTGACTCGAGAATATAGAAAATTTCCCACAACAGATTTTTGGGACAAATATGCCAAAGAAAAAGACTTATTATGTTCAGAGAGTTTAAAATATATCACTGGACTGAATTGGCATAATCCTAGAAACAGAACACTTTTAGAGAAGTGAAAAAAATCTTAAAAAATTTTTAAAATAAGTTTGTAGTATTTTCAATACTACAGACTTATTTGTCGAAAATGGGTTTTAATTTTTCGTTCTATATATTATATAAATGTCGAAAGAGGGGATTATTATATAAAAAATGAAAAATTAAAACAAATAAAGAAGGATGAAGATAGTTTATCGAAAAGATTGCAAAAAAATATGGACAAAGTAGAAAAGTTAGTATATTATTAATAAAAATATGTAAAGATAACGAAGTAGATGACATTGATAGTGTTTTAGAAAGTTTTAAGAGGTAAAAAGTTGAAAAAAGTAATAATAATCACAGGAGCATCTAGGGGAATAGGAAGAGAAGTCTCAAAATATTTAGCAAGAGAGGGAAATATAGTAATAGCAAATTATAATAAGTCAGAAAAGCAGGCTATAGAATTGAAGGAAGAGCTAAAAAAAGAAAACATAAAAATAGATATTTTTAAGGCAGATGTTTCAAAACGAGAAGAAGTTAAAGAAATGATAAAATTTGTTATAAGTAAATTTGGTAAAATAGATGTATTAATAAATAATGCTGGTATATCAGAAGTTAAGATGTTCACAGATGTAACAGATGAAGATTGGAATAGAATAATAAATACAAATTTATATTCAGCTTTTTGCATGACTCAAGAAGTCTTAGAAAATATGGTACATAATAAAAAAGGATGTATTATTAATATCTCATCAATTTGGGGAATGGTAGGTTCTTCATGTGAAGCAATTTATTCTATTTCAAAAGCAGGGATAGATGCACTTACAAAATCTCTTGCGAAAGAATTAGGACCAAGTAATATTAGGGTTAATTCTATAGCACCAGGGATAATTGATACAACTATGAATAATATGCTTTCGGAAGAAGATATTAATGATATAACAAGTAATATTCCACTTGGGAAAATAGGTAGCACACTAGATATTGCAAAATGTATAAAATGGATAATTGAAGATGAATATACAACAGGTCAAATAATTTCAGTAAATGGTGGTTGGGTAATTACCTAAAATAAAAAACCTTATTTTTATAAGGTTTTTATTCTGATACTTTTCTTCTATAATTTCCAGATATAATTTTTGGTAGATAAGTTATTATTTTATATACTGCTAATCTAATTTTTTTATTCCATATATATGATTTTCTTAATTTTCTAGCATTTCCAATTGAAATAGAATTGGTATTTAATGCTACTAATTCAGTAGGGGCTTTTTCAATATTAAATACATAATTATTTCCATTGTTGTTATCCCATTTATTTTCACCATTTTTAAAGCAGAAGTTAAATGTTCCTACATTTAATAAAGTTATTTCACATTGATATCCTAATTCAGTTTTTTCCATCTTTTTTTCGTTGATGTTTTCCCAATTAATTCCAAAACCATAATGAATAAAAACTTCATTAGATCCATCTTGGAATAGTTCTCCAGTATAAGATAATTTAACTACACTATTTTCAATTAATTTGTCAGTATTAAAAAATATATTTTTGATTAGTTCCATTTTTAAAACTCCTTATTTATCTTTTGCTGGGTACATTATAATATTATTTTCTACATTATTCAAGTATTTTTATAAAAATTTTTTAAAATTTAACCTTTTTTGCATTCTATTAATTCAGATAAATCACATTCAAAAATATAACATAAAGTGTCTAGCTCTTTTACATTTATACTAACTACTTTATTGAAATAGTATGCATTTATTCTTTTATAATTCCATTTTGTTAGTTGTTGTAATCTGTATCTAGAAATATTTTGTTTTTCCATTAATTCTTTCACTTTTAATATAATCATAATAACACCTCAATTAATATTATATTTGAAAATATTAAATTTATGTAGTACAATATTACATAGTAGTATATTATATAAAGTACGAAAGGTGAAATATTAATAGTGTACAATAATAAAATATCATAGAGATTTAAATTTTGCAATATAAGTAGAAATAATATTAGAAACATAAACTTTTAAAGAAAAGAACAATTTTAAATAAAAGTTTAAGTTGCTATAAAATAATATGAGGGTATTGACAAAGAGACTAAAAAGGTATTATAATATCAAACAGTAATGGCTCATTAGCTCAGCTGGTAGAGCAACAGACTCTTAATCTGGAGGTCCTCGGTTCGAACCCGAGATGAGTCACCATACAGAACAACTTGCGAACTTATAAGGTTTGCAAGTTGTTTTTTACAAAATATAAGAGTATATTCTTACTTTTTAGTATATGTTTTCAACAAATTTATCCAATTTCTTCGAATATACATTGTTCTAACAATTTTTATATATTATTTTTTATTCTATAAAAAACAATATAATTATCTACAATTAATTTTCTGATTTCTAATTTTTTTATCAAATCATCATCTATAATTGAAAATATTTATAGTCAATGCTTTTAAAATTATTTATATAGACTTCAATTTGAATTTTAAATAAAAAATAGAAAATTTAAAGACAAATGTTAACCTTTATGATATAATAAAAATTAGAATAATTGGGAATATATTATAGTTAATTAATTGCAGGAGAATATAATAATAATGGTTTTAACAAAATATATAAATAGAGAGAAATGGAGATAAGTCATGAAAATAGGAATTGATATTGATGATACAACATTTTTAACTGTAAAAGCAATGTTAAAATATGCTGATATATTTGAAGAAGAAATATCTGGAATACCAACTAATAGAGATGGTTTTGGACTTATTAAAAATAGATATTACTTAAAGGCTTTATATGGATGGGATGAAAAGACAAAATTTGCTTTTTTTGATAAATATTATAAAAATGTATTAGAAGAATGTATAATACTTCCTAATGCAAATAAAATAATACAAAAATTAAAAAAAGAAGGACACGAAATACACTTTATTACAGCTAGATTGATGAATATAAAAAATTGTGATACTGAAACAATAACTAAAAATAGTTTAGATAGATTCAACATACCGTATAATTCTTTAAATTTACATATTAATGATAAATTAACATTTTGTAAGAATAATGGAATTGAGTTACTGATTGAAGATAGTTATGAAACTTGTAAAGAATTAACAGATAATGGAATTAAATCAATTTTAATGGCAACAAAAATGAATGCTAATATAGAAGATGGGAACATAGTTAGAGTAAATAATTGGGATGAAATATATGAAAAAATAATATATAATAATAAAATATGAGAAGGAATACTTGATGAAATGTAATTTTAAAGAACTAGAATGTGAAAGCTAAAATTTATAAAACAAAATACATACAATGACAATATTGAGTTTTTGTAATAAAATAAGATAAGGGGGGCATGAAAAATGATTAAAATATATAACACAGACATGATAGATGGAAAATTAAAAGAAATAAAAAATATAGAAGAAGCACAAAAAGGAGCATGGATTAATTTAACATCGCCCACGGAGACAGAGATAAAGAAAGTATGTGAAAATGTAAAAATACAAGAAGATTTTATAAGATATGCATTAGATAGTGAGGAAAAGGCCAGAATAGACCAAGAGGAAGATGACGGAACAATATTATTTATAGTAGATGTTCCCGTAGAAGATAAAACTGATGAAAATGTACTATACACAACAATGCCAATAGGTGTAATAATAGTTAGAGACGAATATATGATAACAGTATCATTAGTAAAAAACAAAATAATTGAAGCATTCGAAAAAGGAAAAATAAAAACATTTGCAACATACAAAAAAAGTAGATTTATTTTTCAAATTTTATATCAAATATCACTTAATTATTTGGATTGTCTAAAAAAGATAAGTAAAGAAACTGAAATAGCAGAAAATGTATTACAAAAAACGATGAAAAATAAAGAACTACTAAAAATGTTAGGACTAGAAAAATCACTAGTATATTTTACAACTTCGCTAAAATCAAATGAGTTAGTAATGGAAAGAACAGCAAAAGGAAAGATAATGAAGCTATATGAGGAAGATGAAGATATATTAGATGATGCAATAGTAGAAAATAGACAAGCGATAGAAATGAGTAGAATATATAGTGATATTTTAAAAACAACTAGAGATGCATTTTCATCTATAATATCAAACAATCTAAATGGTGTAATGAAGTTCCTAACAGCCATGACAATTGTATTAGCAATACCTACTATGATATCTAGTTTTTGGGGAATGAATGTTGGATTACCATTTCAAAATGCAAGATATGGATTTGCAATTATGTTAGGAATCTCAGTAGTAATAACATTATTAGTAACATATTGGTTGTACAAGAGGGATATGTTGAAATAAAATTTATATAGTAAAAGAAAAAGTTAAGACTATTAAAAATAATCTTAACTTTATTTTATTTCTTCTCCTAATATTTTTTTAGTTAGAGTTAATGCATTTTTTAAATTATTATAAGCATTTGGACCAATAGAAGTATTCTCGCCTGATTCAAAATTAACAATAGACATTTCTGTTACCAATAATTTATATCGTTGAATGCTAGTCGAAAATGATTTATACATATAAACTGGAATATATGATGTATTATCGATAGACATTTTACCAGTTCTTCCATTTTTAGTAAATGTTAAATTTAAAATTGCAGATGTTTTTGTATTTTCTTTAGTTTGACCTGATATAAAGTTACCTAAAGAATAAACAATAAATCCATCCTTTGTAGAGCCATCAGGTAGTGTAACTGTTCTTTTTTCCATAGGTTGCAATACATGAGGATGTCCTCCTAAAACAACATCTACACCGTTCTCAAAAAGAAAATCAGCTAATTCTTCTTGTGCTGAATTTTGTTTTGTAACATATTAAACACCCCAATGCATAAAAACACATATTAAATCAGGTTGTTTTTCTTGAGCAAGATTAATTTGCCTTTTTATTAAGTCTTTATCAATTAAATTTATACAATACTCTTTACCAGATGGAATTCTAATTCCGTTTGTTCCGTAAGTAAAACTTAAAAATGCTATCTTAACTCCTTTTACATTTTGAATTAAAATTTGATTTTGGTCTTCTGCTGATGCATATGTCCCAGTATGTGCTATACCTGCATCATCTAAAAAGTTTAAAGTGCTTACTAAACCTTTATATCCTTTATCAAGACTATGATTATTTGCAGTTGATAACACATCTATTCCTAATTTTTTTAAATCATATCCTAATGCTTCGGGTGTATTGAAAGTTGGGTAGTTACTGTAGCCAACTTCTTTACCAGCAAAAGTAGTTTCTAAATTTCCTACAGTTATGTCGGCTGTTTGTAAGTAATATTCTACATCAGAAAATACATATGAGAAATCATATTCTTTTGTAGTAGAATTATATGCATCTTTGTACTGGGTATCATGACACATAATATCTCCAACTACACTCATAGTAATTGTTGTATCTTTAGGAGGATCTTCTTTAGGTTTTTCTGTATTATCAGAAGAAGTGGGTATTGTATTAGAATTTGTTGGGACATCAGTCCTAGAATGATAAATGATAAGATAAATTCCCACTATCAATAATAAGAAAAATGAAAATGTTATAAAAACCTTTTTCTTATTTAACTTTTTTCCTTTTATTTTATCCATATATATCACCCTAAATAAGATATCACATTCTAGCTGTTTTTTCAATAAAATCTTAGTGTTATATACTAACCTTTATTATTACTATTATGATTATTTGAATAATTATTTAAAATGTCTTCAATTTGTTGGTTTCTTGTCTCTAAATCTGTTTCCAAAATTTGGTTTTTTAATCCTCTGAAATCTTTTTGTTGCATATATTGATTTTTGTTGTTATTATTAGTTTTATTATTTTTGTGATTTTCCATTAAAAACACCTCCATAGAGGTATTATTTGAATTTAGGAATAAAAATATTACAAAAATATAAATTATTTCATACTCATTTCACAATACTTACATCTATATACCTTATTTTCTGTATCGGTTAAACAGAAGATTTGATCTAGGGATTTTTCTACTGATGTTATACATCTTGGGTTTTGACATCTAACAATGTTTACTACTTGTTTAGGAAGTTCTACATGAAACTTTCGTGTAAGTTCGTTTTCTTTTACTATGTTTATCGTAATATTTGGGTCTATAAATCCTAAAATATCTAAGTTTATATCCATAGATTTATCTATTTTTATTATATCTTTTCTCACCATTTTTTGGCTTTTGGCATTTGTAATTAAGGCAACAGAGCAGTCTAATTCATCTAATTTTAAAGCTTTATATATCTCCATTCCTTTTTTTGCTTTAATATGGTCTATTACAATTCCATTTTTTATACTATCTATATTCATTATATTATTCCTTCCTTTTTACTACCACTATAAAAATAAATAGTTTTGCACATTAAATTTACGAAATGTGGATAGCTTTAATATATTTTAATGTTTTATAATTATTATTAAGATTTTATTTCTAATAATTTTAATATTAGAGCCATTCTTATGTATTTACCATAATTTGCCTGTCTAAAGTAGCAAGCTCTTTCATCATCATCTACATCTGTTGATATTTCATTTACTCTTGGTAATGGATGCATTATACATAAATCTTTTTTAGCTTTTTCCAATTTTTCTTTATTTAAAATATAATAATCTTTTAGTCTTACATAATCATCTTCATTAAAAAATCTTTCTTTTTGAACTCTTGTCATATATAGAATATCTAATTCTCCCATATATTCTTCTATATCATGTGTTTCTATATATTCAATATTGTTCTTATCTAAAACTTCTTTTTTTAGATATTCAGGAATTGTTAATTCTTTTGGTGAAATTAAAATAAATTTTATATTTTTATATCTTGACATAGCAGTAATTAAAGAATGAACAGTTCTACCAAATTTTAAGTCTCCACAAAGACCAATTGTTAGATTATCTAGTCTATTTTTTTCACATTCTATTGTTAGTAAATCTGTTAATGTTTGTGTTGGGTGATTATGACCACCATCTCCAGCATTAATTATTGGGACATCTGATTTTAGAGATGCAACTAATGGAGCTCCTTCTTTTGGATGTCTCATTGCAATTATATCTGCATAATATCCTACAACTTTTATTGTGTCTGATACACTTTCTCCTTTTGCTGTAGAACTAGAATCGGCTGATGAAAATCCTAAAATATTTCCACCTAATTCCATCATTGCTGCTTCAAAGCTTAGCCTTGTTCTTGTACTAGGCTCGAAGAAAAGTGCTGCGAGTTTTTTTCCTTTGCATTTTTCTGAGTATTTTTCTTTGTTTTTTATTATATCTCTTGCTGTTAGTATTAATTCATCAATTTCTTTTACTGATAAATCTTTAATATCGATTAAGTTTTTCATTTTTTATTTTTCCTCCATTTGAATTTTTTTTATTATACTATAACTTTTTATAATAAGCAAAAAATTTTTGAGGTGTATATAGTTAAAAAATATTTAGTCATATATTTGTTTTTTATAATTTTGCCATGTTAATTACCCTGATATAGTCAATAATACTATTGTAATATAAAGAAAAATATTATATAATATACAATAAATTAATGAAACCCAATAAAAATAAGGAGGAAGGATATGTTAACAGCAAATGGAGTAACCATACGATTTGGCAAAAGAGTATTATTCGAAGATGTAAATATAAAATTCGCAAAGGGAAATTGCTATGGAATAATAGGAGCAAATGGTGCAGGAAAATCAACATTTTTAAAGGTATTATCAGGAGAAATTGAGCCAAGCAAGGGAGATGTATCATTAGAAAAAAATGAAAGAATATCAGTATTAAAGCAAGACCACTTTGCATTCGAAGAATACACAGTATTAGATACAGTAATAATGGGAAATAAAGAATTATATAATATAATGAAGGAAAAGGAAGAAATATATGCAAAACCTGACTTCTCAGAAGAAGATGGAATGAAGGCAGCAAAATTAGAAGAAAAGTTTGCAGAGTTAGATGGATGGAATGCAGAAGCGGATGCAGAAAAATTACTAAACGATTTGGGAATAATACCAGAAAAACATTATAAGCTAATGAGTGAATTAGAGGCAAGAGAAAAAGTAAAAGTATTATTAGCACAAAGTTTATTTGGAAATCCTGATGTATTATTACTAGATGAGCCTACAAATGACTTGGATTTAAAAAGCATAAATTGGCTACAAGAATTCTTAATAAATTTTGAAAATACTGTAATAGTAGTATCACATGATAGATACTTCTTAAATAAAGTATGTACACACATAGCAGATGTTGATTTTGGAAAGATAAAAGTATATCCAGGAAATTATGATTTCTGGTACGAATCAAGTCAATTAGCACTAAGACAAATGAAAGAACAAAACAAAAAGAAAGAAGAAAAGATAAAAGAATTACAAGAATTTATTGCTAGATTTAGTGCAAATGCATCAAAATCAAAACAAGCAACATCAAGAAAGAAAACGTTAGAAAAAATAGAATTAGATGAAATAAAACCATCTAACAGAAAATATCCATATGTAGATTTTAAGCCTGATAGAGAGCCAGGAAAAGAAATTTTACAAGTCAAAAATATATCTAAGACAATAAATGGAGAAAAGATATTAAATAATATAACATTTACAGTAAAACCAAATGATAAAATTGCATTTTTGGCAGATAATGAAATTGCTAAGACAGTACTATTTCAAATAATATCAGGCGAAATAGAGCCTGATGAAGGAGAACTAATATGGGGAACAACAATTACAAAAGATTATTTCCCAAAAGATAATAATTATTTATTTGAGACAGATGAAAATTTAACAGACTGGCTAAGAAAGTATTCAAAAGAGCCAGATGAAACATATGTAAGAGGTTTTCTAGGCAGAATGTTATTTTCAGGAGATGAATCACTAAAAAAAGTAAATGTATTATCAGGAGGAGAAAAGGTAAGGTGTGTACTTTCAAAAATGATGTTATCAGGAGCAAATTTATTAATATTTGATGAGCCTACTAATCATTTAGATATGGAAAGTATTACTTCTGTAAATGAAGGAATGACAAAGTTTAAAGGAAATATATTATTTACATCTCATGACCACCAATTAACTCAGACAGTTGCAAATAGGATAATTGAGATAAAAGAAGATAAAATTATAGATAGAGAAGTAACATACAATGAATATTTAGGAATTGAATAAATAAAAAACAGGATATTCCTGTTTTTTATTTATATATTATGAATTAAAGAATACAGAAAATAATTATAAAGCAAACTAATAATTCCAACAACTCCAAAAGTTATAAAAATAAGATTTGAAAAAACCTTTATACTATGTTCAGAGAATTTTTTACCAAGTAATTTACCAAAGAAAATAGCAATAGAATTACTCAAAACCATACCTAAAATAGAGCCCAAAATCAAAGGGAGTTTACAATTTGGATAATCAATACCAAGACCAATAGAAGCTAGAAGAGTCTTATCTCCAAGTTCTCCAACTGCAATACTAATTGCTACCATAAATACACAATTTAAGCACAATTTATTAAGTCTTTTAAGAAAAGGATTATGATGTTCTTTTTCTTTTTTCGATTCAGGTAAAAATCCAATAATACCAAAAAGCAAGAAAGAGAGATATGTTATTATTTTTAAAGTAAGAGGATTTCCGAATAGACCAATTTGGCTACCCAACAAAATAGCAATACCGTGACTTAAAAAAGTACCAAGTGCTACACCTAATAGAACGCTAACCGCTTTATTCTGGGTAGAGAAAGACAAAACTAAAATTTGAGTTTTATCTCCAAGTTCAGAGAAGAATATAATAGTAAAAGCAATAAAAAAAGGGTAAATAAATTCCATAATAGCCCAGTCCTTTCATAAAGAAAAAATAGTAAAATGTAAAATGTGTTTTTTAATACATATGAACAAAAAAACAAAATATGAAAATAAATCGGTAAAAATGAAATAGCCGTAAGAAAAATGTGAATTTTTTGTGAAGAATATTTACAATCATGGAAATAAATGGTAGTATTTTCCTATAAATTAAAAACGGATTAAGAATTCTTATATTCTAAGTAAAAAAACTTATCCGTAAAAATTAAGGAGGAAACTTTCGTGATAAAATTAAAAAATGTTACTAAGAAATATGGAAACGTTTTGGCATTAGATAATGTAAGTTTTGAAATAAACGAAGGAGAAGTCGTAGGATTATTAGGACCAAATGGGGCAGGAAAAAGTACAACAATGAATATAATAACAGGTTTTATAGAACAAACGGCAGGAGAAGTAATAATAGACGGATATAATACAATAAAAAAACCACAAAAAGCAAAAAAGCAGATAGGATATATGCCAGAAGGGGTACCATTATATGGTGATTTAACAGTTAAAGAATTCGTTACGTATATGGCAGAATTAAGAGGAGTAAAAAGAAAAGAGAAAAAGGAGAAAGTACAAAATGCACTACAAGATGCAGGATTAGAAAATGTACAAAACAAATTAACAAGAAACTTGTCAAGAGGATATAAACAAAGAGTAAGCTTAGCAGGGACACTAGTTTCTGAGCCAAAAGTAATAATATTAGATGAGCCGACGGTTGGTTTAGACCCTAAACAAGTAACAGAAATAAGAGAACTAATAAAAAGGTTAGGAAAAAAACATACAGTTATATTAAGTTCACACATATTATCAGAGGTTAGTCAAATATGTAATAAGGTAATAATAATAAATAAGGGAAAGATAGTAGCAATAGATACACCAGAAAATTTAGAGAACAGAGTATCAAGTAAAAATGTAATTTATGTAACAGTTGAGGACACAGAAAATAAGATTAACATGATGAATAACAAAATAAGTGAAATAAAGGAAATTAAGTTAATAAAAGAAAATGAAGATAAGACTAAGCAATATGCTATAGAAGCGGAGGGAAATACAGATTTAAGAAAGCAAATATTTGAAAATTTTGCAAAGGAAAACATAACAATATTTGAAATGAAAAAAGCTGATACATCATTAGAAGACGCATTTATGCAACTAATAGATAAAAATACATCCACAGAAAGTATAAATAATGTGGAAAACAATTCAGAAAATAAATTAGAAAGTGAAAAAGATAATGAAGGAGGAGAAAAATAGATGACAGCTATATTAAAAAAAGAATTAAAAAGCTATTTTTTATCCCCAATAGGATATGTAGTAATGGCAATATTTTTATTATGTTTTAGTGTGTTTTTTTACTTAACAACATTTACTTCAGCTAGTGTAGATTTAGGGGGAGTTTACTATTATACAGCATTATATGGATTAATAATAATAGCCCCAATATTAACAATGCGAATGTTTGCAGAAGAGAGAAAAACAGGTACAGAACAATTATTATTAACATCACCAGTAGGAATATTTAAAATAGTTATTGGGAAATTTCTAGCAGCCTTAGTAGTAATATTATTAACATTGATTATATCATTAATGTTTTTTGCAATTACAAGTTATTTTGGAAAACCAAATATAATGTCTGTATTATCAGCAATGATTGGATTTGTATTTATAAGTATGTCAGCAATATCAATAGGAATGTTTGCATCAAGTTTAACAGAAAACCAAATAATTGCTGGAGTATTAACAGTAGGTTTTTTAGTAATTTCTCTATTTGCAGGGTCAATTAGCCCAGTCCTTTCAGGATTAACTCTAATTGAATATTATTTGCAATTTGCACAAGGAGTAATATCACTTGAAAATACAATATCATTGTTGTTATTTACATTTGTGTTTATAAGTTTAACAATGATAGTAATGCAAAGAAGAAAATTAGTAAAGTAAGGAGTGAGAAGATTGAAGAATAATAAAGAAAATTTGCCAATAGAGAAACAAGAAGAAAAAGAAGGAATAATTCGCAAATTTATAAATATTCTAAATACTAGATGGCTACAAAGTGGATTGACCACAATAATGTTGATTTTAATTATATTTGCTATATATTTAGGAGTAAATATAATATTAGATAAAGTAATTCTACCTGATATAGATTTAACAGAAAATAAAATATATTCGTTGTCTGAAGAGACAAATACTAAATTGAAGAATATTAATAAAGAAGTAAAAATAACATTAATTAATTATGGCGATTATGAAAGTTTTATAAAAATAGTAGAAAAATATACAACCGTAAACAAATTAATAACTTTAGAAAGAATTGATGATTTGGCATCCAGAACAGATATAATGCAAAAGTATTCATTGGGAACTACAGATAAGTTAATATTAATATCATCTGAGAATAAAGAGAAAACTATAGCAGAATATGATTTATATACATATGATTATTCAACATATGAAGAAATTGACTTAACAGAAGAAACAATTACAAATGCAATTATAGATATAACAACTGAAAATAGACCAATTATTTACTTTATGAATAATCATATAATGTATAGCGAAGCATATTATACAACAATACTAAATGCACTAAAAAATGAGGCTAATGAAGTAAAAACATTGGATTTACTAACACAAGGAGAAGTACCAAGTGATTGTGATACATTAATTATTACAACTCTTAAAGAAGATATTACTGAAGGTGAAAGAGATAAAATAATTGAGTATATTAATAGAGGTGGAGATTTATTACTACTATGTGGCTCTAATTTACTAGATGTTCCATTAACTAATTTTGATTTAGTGCTAAGTCAATTTGGAATGCGAATTGGAAATGGAGTAATATTTGAAGGAAGTTCTTCTAATATGTTATCAGGTTATCCAGATTTTATAGTTGAAGAAGTACAAAGTAACAGCATAACTAAACAAATTAATATGTCAATAAATGCATGTTTTGCAGATGCTGCACCAATTATTGTTTATGAAGAAAAGTTAGATGAATTAGGCGTAGAGTACGAAACTTTAATAACTACTACAAATAAAGCATTTATAAGAACTGACCTATCACAACAATCAGCAGTTAGAACATCACAAGATAGTGAAGCAGGAGAGCAAATTGTAGGAGTTCTTGCAACTAAAAAGATTAATGATAATGCTTCTTCTAAGTTAGTTCTATATTCAAATGAGTTATTTGCAACAAGCACAGCTGTTCAATTAATGGGATATAGATATGAAATTGTTGATTTATATAATAATAAAGATATTGTATTAAATTCGATAGCATATTTAAATGAGAGAGAAGATATTATAACAATCAGAAAAAATTATGATAGTGTTTCTTATACAGTTACAGAACTTCAAAACAATGTAATTATGGCTATTATATTTATAACACCAGTCATTGTCCTTGCTATTGGTATAGTCGTTTGGCAAGTTAGAAGAAGAAAAAAATAAAAGATTTTTAGTACAAAGAGACTACGGTAAAACTTTGAATTTAACGATGAAAAAAAGAAATAATATTAATTTAGTTATATATATGTTTTTCAAATTATAGCTGATTTTCTAGTGAGCGGGAATTCCCGCTCACTGGGAAATTAGTTCTTTTTTTTAAAATATATTTAATCCATGCTCTAAAAGCATAACTTATTTTTGACATGTTATACATAAGATATTAAAATAAATATGCAAAAAATTAATATATATGTAGAGAAAAAATATTAAAAATTGTAAAAAAATGATTTGTTTGCTTGAATTTTAGAAACAAATATTATATAGTAGATTACAATAAATAAGAGAAATAAAAAGGGAAACAAGTGGTGAAATAGATGTATTTAAAAAGGTTAGAATTACAAGGATTCAAGTCATTTGCAGACAAAACAGTATTAGAATTTATGCCAGGAATAACAACTGTAATAGGACCGAACGGATCAGGAAAAAGTAATATATCTGATAGTATAAGATGGGTATTAGGGGAGCAAAGCATAAAATCATTAAGAGGGTCAAAAGCGCTAGATATAATATTTGCTGGAACAGAAAACAGGAAATCCCTAGGGTTTGCGGAAGCATCATTAATATTTGACAATACAGATGGGACATTACCAATAGAATACCAAGAAGTAATAGTAACTAGAAAGATATATAGAAGCGGAGAAACTGGATACTATATAAACAAAACTCCATGCAGATTAAAAGATGTATTGGAGTTATTCATGGATACAGGAATAGGAAGAGATGGCTATTCAATAATAGGACAAGGAAAAATAGATGAAATATTAAGCAATAAATCAGAAGACAGAAGACATATATTCGAAGAAGCAGCAGGAATAGTAAAATATAGAGCAAGAAAAGAAGAGACAGAAAAGAAACTAGAACATACAAAACTAAACTTATTAAGAATAAATGATATATTATCAGAAATAGAGCAAAATATAGAGCCATTAAGAATACAATCAGACAAAGCAAAACAATTTTTAAATTTGAGAGAAGAACTAAAAAGCATTGAAATAGGTTTATTTATATATAACATAGAAAAATATAAAGAAGAATTAAAAAAAATAACAGAAGATGAAGAAATAATGAGAGACACATTAAACCAAGAAGAAGGAAAATTAGAAAGAATAAATGCGTTAAAAGAAGAACTAAAAACACAAATAGAAGAAATAACTAACAAAATAGAAGAGGCACAGAATATAGGATTTGAAAGCAAAAATGAAATAGAAAAAGCAAATTCAGATATAAATGTAGCACAGACGAAAATACAAAATAACAATGAAAATAGCAAGAGATATGAAGAAGATATAGAAGAATACAAACAAAAAATAGACGATTTAAAAGAAGAAATAGAACAGAAAAAATCAAGAAAAGACAATTTAAAAAAGAATAAAGAAAAATTTGAAAATGAGCTAAAAGAAAAAGAAGAAGAGTTATCAAAAGTAACAAGTAAATTAACCCAAAAAGAATTAGAATATGAGAGCAAAAAGAAAAATGTTGAAGAAAACACAGAAAAAAAATATGAATTACAAACACAAATAGGAACAGATAAAGCAAATTTAGAAAATCTAAAAAAGAGAAAAGAACAATTAAAACAAGAAATTGAAAACAATATATCAGATTTAGATAGTACAAGAATAAAAAAAGAAGAAATAACAAATGAATTTCAAAAAATAGAGACAGAAAAAAACCAGTTATCAAAAGAATTAGAAGAAATATCTAGCAAGAGAGAAGAAGCGAATGAAAAAATAAAACAATTTGAAAATGAGATAAATACATTATCAAATGAAATGAGAATAAAAGACTCAAGACTAAAATTTTTAATAGAAACAGAAAAAGAAAGAGAAGGATATACCAAAAGTGTAAAAGAACTATTAAAAGCGTGTGATAATGTAAAAGACTTAGGGAAAGGAATCCACGGAGTACTTGCAAATGTAATAACAGTACCAAAAGAATATGAAGTTGCAATTGAAATGTGCTTAGGAGCAAGCTTACAAAATATAGTAACAGACTCTGAAGAAGATGCAGAAAGATTAATACAATATTTAAAGGCTAATAATTTAGGAAGAGCATCATTTTTACCATTAGTCTCAATAAAAGGCAAAAAATTAGAAAGAATTAGAAGTCATGCAAATGGAATTGTAGGAATTGCATCAGATTTAGTAGAGTATGATAAAAAGTATGAACAAATAATGCTAAATTTACTTGGAAGAACAGTAATAGTAGATACAATGCAAACAGCTATAGCCCTAGCAAGAACAGAAAACTACTTATATAGAGTTATAACATTGCAAGGAGATGTAATTAATCCATCAGGATTAATTACAGGAGGATCTGTAGCAAAGAAAACTGTAAATATTCTAGGTAGAAGTAGGGAAATTGAGAGTTTAGAAAAGGAACTTAAAAAATTAAAAGCTAAAATAGAAAAATTAGAACAAGAAAAACAAGATTATATATCATCAAACGAAAATATAATAGAAGCAACAGAAAATTTAGAAAAAATGCTACAAGAAACAGATATAACATATGCAACAGAAAAACAAAGAGTAATATCAATAGAAGAAAATGTTGAAAGATTGTCAAATAGATTAACAAAGTCAAGAGAAGAAGTTACAGAAATAGAAAAACAAATGACAGAAGTTGAGGAACAAAGAAATAAAAAAGAACAAGAGATAACGGAGTTAAATAATAAAAATAGCATTTTACAAGATGAAATAAATAAATTTGCTGAAGCAAATAAAGAAGAACAAAAATACATAGATGACTTAAATTTTGATATAACAAATTTAAAAATTTCTGTATCATCTTTTGATGAAAGTGAAAGTTCAATTGTTGAAATGGAAGAAAGAATAAAGCAGGATATTGAGAACAATGAAAAAGGTTTAAGAGTAAAACAAGAACAAATAGAACAAACTAAAACAGATAATATTAATTTAGAACAGGAGATAGAAAATTTAAATAACAAAATAAAAGACATAGAAGAAAAAGTTAAAAATAGTGGAAAAGCTATAGAGGAATTGAGGAATCAAAGACAAGAGAAAAGTGAAAAATTAACTAAAAAAGAAGAAGAACAAGTTTCACAATTCAAAACCATTGAAGACTTAAAGTCACAAAATATCAAGATTGAAGTTAAGAAAAACAAGATACAAGAAGATTGTAATAACATTATAAATAAAATGTGGGAAGAATATGAATTGACTCCAAATGCAGTAACAGATTATAAAGAGCCAGAAAATATTGCAAATACACAGAAGAAGGTAAATAACCTAAGAGCAGACATAAATAATCTAGGTAGTGTTAATATAGACTCTATAAAAGAATACGAAAATTTAAAAAGTAGATATGACTTTATGTGTGAGCAGAGATTAGATTTAGAAAACACAATGTCTAAATTGCAAAATGTAATTCAAGATATGACAAAGACCATGAAGGAACAATTTAAAGAACAATTTGAAATAATTAATAAGAACTTTGGAGAAGTATTTAGAGAACTTTTTGGTGGAGGAAAGGCAGAAGTTATATTAACTGATGAAAATAATATTTTAGAGTGTGGAATAGATATAGAAGTGCAACCACCAGGTAAGAAACTTCAAAATATGATGTTGCTATCAGGAGGAGAAAGAGCATTTACAGCAATTGCATTACTATTTGCAATATTAAAGATAAATCCAGCACCTTTCTGTGTATTAGATGAAATAGAAGCAGCACTAGATGATGTTAATGTTTATAGATATGCAGATTATTTAAAGAAATTCTCAAAAGATACACAATTCTTAATTATTACACATAGAAAAGGAACTATGGAGGTTGCAGATACAGTTTATGGTGTTACTATGGAAGAAAAAGGTATTTCTAAATTATTATCTATGAAATTAAAATAAAATAAAAATTGAACTGTAGATTAAGAACAGTTCAATTTTTTAATATTTACAATTTAATAAAAAATTTAATTATTGTATATTTCTTAAAGCTTCTACTCTATCTTCAATACTAGGGTGTGTAGACCATAATGAAGAATGTTTTTTTGACCCTTTGGCATTTGCTTTAAAAGGATTAACAATATACATATGTGCTGTACTACTATTAGCAGTAGAAAGTTCATTAGAATCTGCATCTAATTTTTGCAAAGCAGAAATTAAACCATCAGGATTTCTAGTAAATTCTATTGCAGTAGCATCTGCCAAAAACTCTCTTTTTCTTGAAATTGCCAATTGCATAAGTGAGCCAAAGATAGGTGATAGAATTAAAAGTACTAAGCCAATAATCATTAAAATTCCATTTCCTTTAGAGTCACTATCACGGTCTTTCATACCGCCCCAAAATAGTCTTCTTGAGAAAATATCAGAAAGAATAACTACGAAACCAACCATAACAGTTACTATTGCTGAAAGTCTAATATCATAGTTTTTTATATGTGATAGTTCATGTGCAATAACACCTTCTAATTCATAATATTCCATTTTCTCTAATAGACCTGTTGTAACACAGATAACAGCATGTTCTGGGTCTCTACCTGTTGCAAAAGCATTAGGTTGAGAATCTTCAACAACATATAAGCTAGGTTTGTATTGTAATCCAGAAGAAACCATTAAGCTATCTAATATATTAACAAGTTTCAAGTCCTCTTCATGGGTAGCAGGTCTAGCTTTGTGCATTTTTAATATGATTTGGTCACTGTAATAATATGACCCCCATGCAGAGCCAACAGAAAACACCAAGGCTAAGATTATTGCAAATATTCCCATATCTAAAGCCATAAACACATAATATAAAATTAATGTGATAGCTATAATAAATATAGAAACAATTAATATAGATTCTCTTTTATTTTTTGATATATTATCAAACATAGAAACTCCTTTCTTGTATAACATTAGTTATAAAATATAGTATTTATTGTATATAAATGCATAAAAGAGGCTAGAACTAGCTAACCTCTTTATTATTAAGCACCAAAATCAACTTTTACATTTTTTCTAGCTTCATCACTCTCAGCTCTGAATAAATCACATGGTTTAAAATTAAACATATTAGCTACAATATTGCTAGGAAATAATTCTAATTTTGTGTTATATTTTGTTGCTGTGTCATTATAAAATTGTCTTGAAAAAGAAATTTTATTTTCTGTATTTCGAAGTTCTTCAGATAACTCAGAAAAATTTTGATTAGCTTTTAATTCTGGATAATTTTCTGATACTGCCATAATTGTTTTTAAAGCACCTGATAATTGATTATCGATTTGAGCTTTATCTGCTATTGTTTGGCTGTTTGCCCAAGAAGTTCTTAGTGCAGTAACTTTTTCTAAAGTTTCAGATTCATGTTTCATATAACCTTTTACTGTTTCAACAAAGTTAGGAATTAAATCGAATCTTCTTTGAAGTTGAACATCGATTTGGCTCCATCCGTTACCTACACGTTTTTCAAGAGTTTTTAATCCATTATAAGTAGAAATTATATAAAGTACAATTACTACAACAACTGCGAGTATAATCCATCCTATCATAGTAAGACCTCCTTTTTTAGATACTCTTTATAGAGAAATAATAACATAATAAGTAAAAATATGCAATAAAAAAGCATAAAAAATTTTTTGTAATTTTTCAGTACAAGCCACATATAATATAGTATATAACAATGTTTACGAAATATGAATGCAAAAAAATTAGTGTCAAGAAGTTTCGGAAAAAATCCGATGATATATAATTATTAGTGAAAC
>CAMUDX010000023.1 GCA_947087745.1 uncultured Clostridium sp.
TAGGTATAACCTCCATACTTTAATATTTTTTGTCCAATATTTTTGGTTCACCTCACTTCATAATACTGTTAAGAATTTAGAATATGAATACACAGAAAAGAAAAAAACACTTGAAAGTGAATTTGAAGATAAATCATTTAATTTAGAATGGCAATATAAAAATAAATTTCACAAACTAGAAAAGGAAAATCAACATTTACACAAGATTATTGATAAATTCAAAGAAACTACTAAAAAATTCATAAAATGGATTTGTAAAAAATTCGATTTACCTTCTGAAGATGAAATTATTAGAGATTTTGAAAAAGAAACTCATACTTTTATTGATGCAGAAAAACAAATTAAACACGAAAAACATTTAGAAAATGAGTACAGACTAGACAAATAATATTTTATTAAATGCAAAAATGGAGTCTAAACAATTCAATTTTTAGTCTCCATCTTTACTATATTCTCTAATAAAAAATGTTTTCTATTTTTTGGTCTGGATGATTTTCTTTCATTTCTACAGTTTCCCAAGGATATGTAAAAAGTTTCTCTCGTGGTAAGTCAAAACTATAAAAACCTTTTTCTATATTTTTTGGTATATTTTCTTTTCCTCTTATACAAACTGTAGAAAATAATATCTTTGCTTTTGGTAAAGTTTTTCTTATTTCTTCTAGTGCAGTATTAACAGTATCTCCTGAACTATAAGTACCTGCTACAATTAATAAAATCAATTCTTTATCTTTGTCTAAGTCTCTTAATGAATTTAATAATATTATATGGTCATATATTCCATCTTGTTTTATCTTTTTTACTTGAATTGGTGCAAATTTTATTAAATTTAATTCATTTGCAATATAAACAGCAGGAACTGCACCACTTCTTAAAATTGGAACTACATAATCAATTCTTAAATGATTAGTATTACAATATTCTTGTATATCTTTTGATAATTTTAAACAATAACCTTTAAATTCCTCATGTGACATACTTTTTATCTCATTTTCATATTTTATGTGTTTATTGCTCCTTGTATTCATTTTTACCCTCCTTAAAATTCACTATAAATATATTTTAATAATAAAGTTTACCTTTCACTTTCTAATTCTCTTGATTCACTATTTCTAAAACACTTATTATTAACTACTTCATAATATACTTTTGCAATTTTTTCAAGTTCATCAAATTGTTCTTGAGGTGCATTTCTAGCCACCATTGCTTTTTTTATACTACTCATTCTCGTTACATAATTAGCACTAACTTGGTCATTACTATCTTGTCTAAGTTTTTCTAATAAGCTTAAGTAATCATTTCCAACAGAAATAGTTCTAAAGCCATTATTTCTTGGTACAACATAATTTACTCTTGCACCTAATAATAAGCATTGTTTAATAAAATCTGGTAATAATTCATAACATTTATTATGTGCTTCAATGTTTGATAATCTAGCATTTTTACTTTTTAATATACCTTTTTCATATCTTTCTCTTGTTGCAAGTAAACTTGATAGATTTCCTGTAACTACCACGTTTATAAGTGTATCACAATTATTTGGAATTGTTTTAATCGTTTCAAATAAACTATAATCAACTGGTGCCTTTTCTCTTAAAACTGAGTAACCATTACTCATTGCATAAGAAAAAAGTTCATCTCCCCACAAATGTGCATCAAAATTTGTGAATTTTGTATAATAAGTTGGATATGTATCAAGTATTTCATCAGAATATTTACTAAGGCTACGATAATCATCAGAATTAATATTTGTATAACTAGATAAATCTGTATTTTGTATAAATGTTGTTTTTCCACATCCAGGTTGACCTACAACAAACATAATAGATGGATTATTTTCAGAAGATTTATTAAAAAATATTCTTGCTTTTAGTTCATTTAATATTGCTTGATGCTCATTTTCGGGTAATTTATAATTTTCAATTAGCCTTTCTAAAATTTCATTTTCCATAATATCTTATCTCTCTTTCAAATTATAATTTTTTTATCTTTATTATTGTATTTCTATATACTCGCTTAATTCAGTAAAATCATCATTAGAATTTATATAACCTCTTTTGAGGTAACTATTTCCACCATCAACACTGCAAGTACCACATTTACAACTAACTTTATCGTGAGTATGTTTTGATACTATAATATCTCCACATAAATTACATTTAATCGAATTTTTAATAATCTTTTTCAATTCTAATACCTCTAATATATTTAAAATACTTGTGCAACGACTTGTTGCACTTTTTCAACAATATTTCATTTTTTATTTTCTTCTAAATATTTCTTATATAATTCATCCATTGATGATATGTACGCTTGATCTTGTTTAACTCTAAATTTTTCATATTCACTATTTGCTTTTTCAATAGCTTGTTTATGTGATATATTTCCAGAGTGTGTAAGTAAATTCTTTTTTCTAAATTTTAATAAATCATCTGTTACATCTATCCACTTTTGCATTGTCATTAGTTGTTGTTCATTTGCCATATCTTCAGCATAGTCTAAAAATAATATAGTAAGACTTTCTAATTTTTTTATTTCACTTTCATTTAAGTAGTTTTTTGCAATACTAATATCATATCTCATTATTTTTCCGTTTGGAGAATTTTTCCAAGAAGTAAGCCCCATATTCATTTTGTTTGAATCCACTCTTTCGTAAATCAATTCTGCAGCAGTATGTCCTGTTATCGCATAATGTAGCTTATTTTGAACAATTTTAAAAAATGTATAGGCTTCTTCAGAATCTTTGTTATAATCAATGCTAGTTGCCTCAAAAAGGTCTGTTATTTTTTGATATACTCTTCTTTCACTTAAACGAATTTCTTTAATTGTTTCAAGTAATTCATCATAATAATCTTTTCCAAATTTTGAGCCGTTTTTCATTCTTTCTTTATCAATTTTAAAACCTTTTATGATATAGTCTTTTAATACATTAGTCGCCCATATTCTAAATTGAGTAGCTTTTTTGGAATTTACTCTATAACCAACAGCAATAATTATGTCTAGATTGTAAAACATTACTTTTCTTTTAACATTACGATTTCCTTCTTTTTGAACTATTGAATTTTCTTCAATAGTTGAGTTCTTATCCAATTCTTTAGAATCATAAATATTCTTTAAATGCACATTGATATTGTCAATACCAGTATCAAATAATTCTGCCATACTTTTTTGTGTAAGCCAAATCGTTTCATCTTTTAATATAACATCAATGTTTATTTTTCCATCATCAGTTTCGTATAATACTATATTACTTTCTTTCACATAAACCTCCTATTACTTTTTAATCTATAATTTCCATTTTTTGTATCTTCTAAAACTTAATTCAAAGGGTCATTTAAAAGTTCATTTTGACCTTTTGAAATTTCAATAATGTTATTATTACATACCTTACAAGCAAAATACCCTTTATCTATTAAATGTTTTTCTTTAGTTGTTATTTCTTTTATGTATTTAGGGTCAGCATTATTTAATATTTTACAGTTTTCCATATGATACTTTTTAGTTTGCGAATTTACTACAAAATTCGTATTTCTAGTTCTTTCTTGTCTCTTTTCTTCTATTGATGTTTTAACTTTTTTCACATATTTTATAATACCTCTATTGTCTTTAGTTATACTTCCATCACTATATCTAAACTTGACTTTTTCTTTAATGTTGTAGCAAAATCTACATAAAGTAAATTCTGTATCTAAACTTTTGGCTTCTATTAGTATTCCTGTTGGTATTTGATTTTTATTTTTATATATTGGAGTAGCTCTATATAAAATTCTTATATAATCTTTTTCATTTTCTCTTATATATTGTTCTACTTCATTTTCAACATCATTCATAATTTTTTTATTTAAACTGTCTGTTCCTATAAATATATTATTTTTATTATTCTTTTTTGCTGACAATCTATAAGCAATACAATGACACCTTTGAAATATGTGTGAATTATTAACTTTTTCTGTCCATCCATTTGGATCAGGATATTTTAAATGTTTTTCCACATTATAATTAAATTTTCTTGCCATTCTTTCATTTATCATTGATATATATTTCTCAAAAATAGTCCTGAATGATGTATAGTTTTGTATCAAAATATCAATTTCATAATCTCTTACCAATTTACAAAAAGAAATAATAAAAAGAGGATTAGTATATTCATCATTTATCATTGGAAATAATGGAACTGGAACTCCATAATAATGAAATATTTCATTAATTATAGAATATATATCCTCTTCATCTTGAAATCCATTATGTTCTATTCTCTCTACAAATTCATTTTTCATATTCTCTGGTAGGCATAATTTTGCATAATCTGTACGCAATGTTATTACTAATTTTACATATTTATATTCCTTTATTATACTTACTAATCCATTTAATTCATTATTCCAATTCAAATTATACAAACTTTCATTAATAGCATCTATAAATATAGGAATAAATATATTTTTTTCTTTACCTTTTGCATTTAATAGTTTTATAAATCTTTCAAAATTTTCATTTATTTCTAATATTTCTTTAATCTGTAATTTAAAAAGTTTATTATCATTTAAATGTTGTCCCAAAATTAAAATTGCTTCGTTTTTATTTTTTAAACAATTATTTTCAATATAACTAGCCACTATATGAGATTTTCCAGTTCCCATATTACCAGTTACTATTAAAACTCCTTTTATCATCAACTCTAAATATTCTTTACATTTTTGACATTGTTCTACAATTTCATATATTTTATTCTTTTCTCTATAAACTTCATTTTCTTCACCACTTAATTTTTCTATAATATCTTTTTCATTTTGGTTAATTTCTTCACCAATATTTTTTATAACATAATAAAGTTTATTTACATTTATAATTTTCATGTCTTTAATAAATTCTGAATAACATATTTTAAATTTTTCTATATTTTCTGTTTTTACTAGTCGTTCTTCAAAATCTTTCAAAGAGTATATAAGACTTTTAATGTCTAATAAAACTTTGGTCAAAAATTCCTCATCACATAAAAAATTTTCTAATTTTCTATATGTTTCTGTTGTAATATCTATTTCATTATTATATCTACAGCCTAAATCTTCAATATTATTTCTGTTGTTCTTTTCATACCATTCGTATTTTCTTTCTATATTCTCACAATAAAAATCATTTTCAATTATATTATATACTTCATCTAAATTTTTTCTTGATAATTGACTAAAATCTTCAATAAATAAAATATCTTGCTTTTTATCAAAAGCATATCCACTTCCTATGTTAAAAGCTTTATTAAACCTTTTTTTATTTGAAATAATAACAAACTTTAACTGATAAGAATTATCAAATTTATCTTGAAACTTATTAATTGTTGTTTGTATCTTATCTGCACTATCATCTGCAGTAATTTGAAAAACTATTTTACTATTTGTATCTATTAAATCAATTCCCTTAAAATTATTTTCTAACACATTTGCGTTTATTAGTTTATATCCAAAAATGGAATTTAATAATTTGCAAAAAAAATCTTCACTAATAACACATATATCATTTAGATTAATATGTGAATTTAATTTTATATATGTTTTTAATTGTGCCAATTTTTCATTAATGAATTTTATTTTTGTTTCATCTTTTAACATCATATCACCTGCTATTTTATCCTAATATATTATCATTTTTAATGGACATTTTAAAAGCAAAATAATCCTGTAATATATTATTACTTTCTTATTCTGCTTTTCTTTTGTAATTCATTTTTTACTTTATAAATCTTATTTGTAAATTTAAATTAAAATAATTTTCTCCTTTGTCTGGATAAATATCAAACATTTTATATCGGGATGAACTTGGTGAGTCTAATTTAGTATTTTTAATAAGATACTTTACTAAATATTCTTTATAATAAATAGCATCTAAAACCAATATTTTTCCATCATTTTCAACTAAAATTATTCCACCAGTAACATTATATTCACCATTCCAAATTTCACCTGGCATCATGCCTAATGTAATTGCTAAAAGAAAGTCTCCTATTTTCTTTTTATAATATAGTTCTGTGGTTCCATCGTAATTTAATACATTATTTTTAGACACATAATGTACTAAATTTTCTATCTTCTTTTCACTTTTTTCATATGATGCTATTAATAAATATGCCAATATCTCTGGCAATTTCGAATCAATCATTTGTAAATTTTGATTCATTGTATTACTTATAACTTTATCAAACATTATTTTAGCATTCTTATTTTTCATATATTTTAATCTATCCAATAGCTTTGTTCTTGTATTAATATTATTTATTTCTTCTATATCATTTTTAGAAAGACCTTTTACTATATATCTAAAATTAGTATTACTTGAAGCATTTAATAATGTTGCTGGGCTACCTAAACTAGATTTTATACTATAACCAACCTTATTAACAATAGTATTTAGTTTATTGTCTTTTAACTTTGCACTTATATCTTCTTTTGAATTTGATGATGATTTTATTTTATTTCCATCAGTTAATTTCTCAAGAATATATTTCATTTCTTGAATTGGGAAACTACCTCTTCCAGGTAACTCATTGATTATTTTATCTAATAATACTTCTTTATATTTTTGAATTTCAATCTTCTCAACATTTGATATAATTCTATTATTTTTCAGTACATCTACATTTATGTCTTTAATATCAAAGTAGTATTCATTATTGCTATTTTGTATATATAATCCTATAACTTTAAAAGTATTATCATCAATTATTTCTAAACTATCATTTACTATTTTTAGGTCTTGATTGTCTAATAATTCTAATAATGCATATAATTCAGACCATTCACCTCTATTGAATTGCATTAAATTCCTCCAATCTTTTATACATATATTTAGCCATTTCTTCAATTACTGGTATAGATACAGAATTGCCAAATAATTTATATTGTTGTGTTATACTAACATCTTTCGGAAATGAAAATTTATCTCTTTCTCCATCTTTAAATCCATAACCTATAAATCCTTGTAATTTTCCCCATTCATTTGGAGTCATATGTCTAATTCCATCATAATTTAATTCAGATTTTTTATTTTTAACTTTTTTTCCTCCAAAAGTATAATTAGGTTGTTTCACTAAATTTCTTTCTTTTCCAGATCCTCCTGTCGCTAAAATAGTGTTTGAAACAGGATTTTCACCTTCATTCACTATAACATATCCAAATCCATTTCCTTTTTCTTGATGTTTGCTTCGATGTCTTTCTAATGTTTCTAAATATGATTCAGATAAGTAGTACCTTTCTTCTACATCTTTATCTAATACATCATATAAGTTTTTGTATATCACTGTTTCCCTTTTTCTTGGTAATGATGGAAATATATATCCAGTTGGTATTAAGTCTTTCCTAAATCCCATCATATATGCTCTAGATCTCTTTTGTGGTAATCCAAAGTTTTTAGTATTTCTTATTATTTCATCTTTATCAATTTCAAGATATCCACTAATTCCTTCACTTACACCAATCATATGATATCCTAAATCGTTTACAAGTGTTTCAACTATTGTATTAAAAGTTCTTCCTTTATCGTGTGTTATAATGCCTTCCACATTTTCTAAAAGAAAAGCCTTTGGTCTAGTTCTATCAATAATATCTGCAACATCAAAAAACAATGTTCCTCTTGTTTTATCTTTAAATCCTTCTTTCTTTCCAGCAATAGAAAAAGATTGACAAGGAAATCCTCCTAATAATACATCATAATTTGTTTTTTCCACTTTATCTTTAAATTCCTCGCTTGTTACATCATTATATGGATTCTCTCCATATAAATGAGTATAGGTCTCGCAAGCATATTTATCAATTTCTGCTGATAGCACATTTGAAAAATTTCCAGTCATCTCAAATCCTCTACGAATGCCACCTATACCTGCAAATAAATCTATTGTTTTTAAACTCATATTAATTCCTCTTTTTCATTTACATCTCAAATGTATTTTATCATAAAATTTATCTTTTTGCCACAAATTATAAATTTTTGTTCTTAAAAGTTTATTAACATATTTATACCAAACATTTGTTTATTTGTCAATATTTATTTTCATTTATTCAAAACTTTTTTATAAACTATTAATAATCTATCTATCTTATTATACTTATAATATTATACTGTCCTTTTTGGGACATACCTATGTCCTAAATATCGAATAGGGTATGTCCTATTTATCACATAGGTATTTTCTAAAATAAAAAACAAGATGCCTAATTACACCTTGCTCCTGTAAATATTTCTATATCCAATTATTATACTTTCCTATATGGAAGTTAATCAGACTCACAGGTGTGGATTTAAAAAACTACCAACCAGTTTGCAAAGTCTTGTAGGTGTTGATTTGCAAGACTTTGCTTGTTTTACAATTTTAGTGATTTTTTATCATTTTTAGCCTGTTTTTTGTATATTTTCGTTAAGCAATTCTTCAATTTTGATAAATTCATCTAAGTTCTCATTAATAGAATTTAGTTTTGAAAAATTAAAATATATATACACATTTTTGTCTTTATCAATCTCAATTTTATTGATTAACCTGTATAAATATATTTTATCTATTTGCTCTAATTTCAAAAAGTTTTCTATTAATTCATCTAATTCTTTTTCTTCTTTCGTTTTGTTTTTGGAACTTATTTTGTCTTCTGTTCCAATTAATTTTCCATCTAATTCTTCTTTTTGTTTTATTAAATTTGTTCTGTCAAATATAAATTTTTGTGATACTCTAATGTAATCTTCTTCAAGAATTATGTCTTGTAATTTATCCATATACATTTTGTCTAGGTTGTTATTTATATCCAATATAGCCTTATCAATTTGTTCTAATTTCTTCTTATATCCATCTCGAATATCAAGTGTTTTGTTTTGATATTTTTCATAAATAGAATAAAAAACTTCTTTGTCTGCATATATTTGACATATCTTTTTCACAACATAAATTATATGTTTTTCAAACTTTTTATAATTAATACTTAATGGAAAACAACCTCTTTTTTTATAGTCTGCACATATTATATATGGATGTGATTGTGTGTTTCTTCTTGAATTTTTCTTAAGCACAATTTGCAGTTTTCTTTTGCAATGATAACAGTAAAGTAATCCCCTTAATAAGTAATCATATTTGAGTTTTGTATTTGTTCCTCTTTTTTCAAGAATACATTGTACTTTTTCAAAGGTGTCTTTGTCGATAATAGATTCATGTGTATTGTCAACTCTTATTTGATTTTCCTTTTCAACAGTTCTTATTTTATGTACTTTGTATGAAACAACGGATTTCTTATTTTGGACTGTATTTCCAATATACACTTCGTTTTTTAACATATTGCATAAGGTAACCTCATTCCAGTCATAGTTTGTTTTATTCTCATCTTGTATAATATCAGTTTTTCTATAACCAGTAGGAGATAAGTATTTGTTGGAATTTAAGTAATTTACTATTTCTACACTTCCATGTCCATTTGCATACATATCAAATATCTTTTCTACAATGTCTTTAACCTTCTCATCTATAACCAACTTATTTTTTATACTAGGATGCCTTTTATATCCGATACGCTGGAGTACTACATAGATACTCTCCATTCTTTTGTTTTTCCTTATAGACACTTCTAATTTTCTTTGATATGTCTTTAGCATAGTAGTCATTCATAATTGCTTTAAAAGGCGTTATATCATTATTTGTGCTATCAATATAGGTGTCTATGCCATCTGTTATCGCAACATACCTTATGTTGTTTTGAGGAAAGTAATTTTCTATATAATGTCCTGTTTTAATATAGTCTCTTCCAAGTCTTGATAGGTCTTTTGTTATAACCATATTAATTGTTCCGTTTTCAATATCTTGTAGCATTTTATTAAATCCGGGTCTATCAAATGTAGTCCCAGAAATACCATCATCAACATATTCTTTAACTAAAATTAAATTATTCTCCTTTACATATCTTTGCAAAATATTTCTTTGATTACCGATACTTTCGCTTTCTTGTTTGTCGCCATCTTCTCTAGATAGTCTTATATATATTCCGTACTTTGAAGTTTTGACTATTTAAGTTTAGCATTTAACCTCCTATCCGTAATCATCTACAAGTATATTGTAACGTGCTCTATTTTAATTTGCAACTATTATTTCATTTTCGTAAAGGTTACCTTTTATCCGTTTTTAATTTTTCAATATAATCTTTAAAAATTAGCCCTACTGTTTCTTTCACATCTTGTTTTTCTTCTGTAAAAATACAATATGTATTAAATTCTAATTTATCTGTTTTTATAGTTTGTTTATCTTTTTTCACATTGGCATCAACTCCTATATTTTTATCAAAGTATTCTAATACAGAATATTAGAGAAAATGACTTGGTATGACACTTATAGTAAGTATATTAGTAAATATTCATATCTTAAAAAAGCACAAAAAAAGAACACCCAATAATGTTTTCACACTATTAGATGTTTCTATTTATACAAAATTTATTAATATTTTTATTTCCAGAATGTCTTGTAGCATAAGGATTTGCTACATTTTTGGTTTTCTTTTTATACAACAACTTTTGAACGTAACAATCTATATGTAATACCAAAGTCATATTACATTTACAGCCATATTTTATAATTCTTTATTTTATTTGTCAAGACCTATTTGGAAATTTTTTACATTCTAAAATTAAGTTTATTGCATCTGAGAATCCGTATTTTGTAAAACTTTTCATTTTCATAAGCTCCTATGATGTTAATTTTATCTATGTAACTATCTAGGCTATTTCTAACTTCTTCTAATTTTTCTGAATTATTTGATAAATCGCTTATTATCGCAAATAATTTATAATAACTATCATTATTTCTTGTTAGTTTTTTTATCTTTTGCCTATCCATTTCTGTTAATGCACATAAATTTTCTTCTCTACTTTCAAATAAATTTTCTAATACTCCTTTTTCATTTTCGCACATATTTACTACCTCCATATTCATAATTTACTGGTAGTATAACGTGCTCAAAGTAATTTGTCAGCCCCTTTTTTGTTAAAATTTTCATCATATAATCAATTTTGCTAATATTTTCTTTACCTAAAAAGAAAAATAGAGTTATGCTCGATGAACACAACTCCGCAAAAGTTTTAAACTTTTTCTTTATAATATATATTATATGCTACTATTATACCAATTGTCAATAATTTTATTCAAAAAATTGAAATTTGCTTGTATTAAATTATTCTTACTATAATAGTCAATGTGATGTTCAATTCTACTTTTTAAATCTCGCAACTTTTCTGTTTGATGTTTTAAAACTCCATCACTTGTAGTAATTTTCTTGTTTAGATATAAAAGAGTAATTATTTGCTGTATTCTAGAATTACTCATTCTTTTATTTCTAGTTTCTTTTGATATTCCTATATTAGCAATTTCATTTAATATTCTATAATTTGTTTTATAATTTGATGTTCCCGCTTTTAAATCATTTAAAATGCAATTATTATGAGCACATGCATTTCTGAGTTCTCTAACATTTTTTAATAAATATGCTTCATCTATCATTGTTTTGTCTTGTAATTCATTAGCGACAAACATATAAAACTTTATAAATCTACCAAATGAAATGATTTCTACAAATACCCAAATTGGATATTCTCCTTTATATTTTGCAACTAAGTCTCCACAATAAGTTCCTTTTATATTTTTATTTAATTCGTTTTCTAAAAAATCATATTCATTCTTATTTTTTAAGCTTATTATATATTTTTCTACAAGTGAATATCCATCTTTAGTATTCTTCTCTACTTCTGATAATAGTTTTACTTTTGCATAATGTTCTAAATCAAGCACTATGCTTAACATTGTTTTTCTTAATCTCATGTCTATGATTGATAAGTCTTCTAACATCTTAAAATCAAGATTTATGTATTTTCCTTTATTGTTACCTTGTTCATACTTACTAAAATTTTTTCTATATGATACTAATTTAAAATAATTATTATTTTCTTCTAAATATTTTCTAGCATCTTGTATAGAAGTCAATTCAAACTTGACTCCCTTTGACTCTAAATGTTTTATTAATTCTTCTGCATTTAGCATTGGCTTTAATTCTTTGTACATTGTCTATTCCTCTTTACATATTTAATTTCTATAATTATTATAAATTATTTTTACTAATATTTCCATATAATATATGAAGAAAAAAATATAATATATTAGACTTTTTGAGTCATTTTGTACCGTTGCATTATCTCATTTGCTTCACTTTCGCTTTTATAATAAATCATTTTTTTCAGAATTTCTTTCTTTTCCTCAAATGGTATTTTATCATTTTCAAAATATCTTTTAGCTATTTGCATAAATTCTTCTGAATTTAAAGCTTTTTTATTAAATAGATTGTCCATGCTAACATTGAAGTAATCACTAATAATTATAGCATCATATAAGCTCATTTCTCTTCTACCTGTTTCCCAACTAGATACTTTAGATCTACTTATATTTAAATCTTCTGCCATTTTTTCTTGTGATACATGCTTCAAAATCCTTTGTACTTTTAAATCAATTCCTAATCTATCATTCATTTAATTCCTCCTATAAATTTAAATTTATTATTTCTCATAGTTTATCTCAAATTCTTCTAATACTGGAATAGCACCATATCTTCCAGTTAAATAATCTTTATTGTATGTTGCATCATTTCGAACTTTTTTACTTGAACTTTTATCATCTTCTAATATATAATCTGATAATGCGTATATTTCTGAAATACCATCTCTATTTTTTTCTGCAAACCATATTTCATCTCTTCTAAAAGTATCTTTATTTAAGTTTACTGCATCATGTGTTGAATAAATTAACTGTCCATTATCAATATTTGTTTCACTGTTATGAAATAAATTAATTATATATCTTGTTAATAGTGGATGAAGTTTTGCATCTAATTCATCGACAAATAAAACTGTTCCATATTTTAATGCATCCATAAAGAAATCAAACAAGTGAAACATCTTTACAGTACCATTCGATTCTAATTCAAAAGGTAATGCCCTTAATTTATTATCTTCACCTCTGTGAATTAACTCTACTTTTATTTCTCCATCACCATTTTTTACTTGTTCTACAGACTCTGGTGTGGTCTTTATTCCTTCTATACCTGAATCAAATGCTTTTATAAATTTTAATAATTCATTTTTATAATTTTTATCGTTTAAAATACTTGCTGATACCCTATCATTTATAAAAGTTTCAAACCCTGGATTTCCTAAATCTAAATAGTTAGTATTCATAAACCATAAATATACACTTGCAAAATCCACATCGGAAGAATGGAGTTTACTATATAAATTTAAAAATAGTGTACTTTCATCTACATTAAATTTTTCTTTATTTTTAGGCATAGTTATCTCTTTATTTTGTCTTTCAAATATTACTGAATAAGCTTTCTTTCTCTTTACATATAGCCATTCTGATATAATTTTATCTTTTAGTATCTCGAATCCATATTTATATATTTTATTGTTTTTTGCAAATATTTCTACTTCTAATGCAATTGATTCTTCATTTATCATAAAACTATAGCAATTTTCATTA
Source organism: uncultured Clostridium sp. (assembly GCA_947087745.1). Classification (GTDB taxonomy): domain Bacteria; phylum Bacillota; class Clostridia; order TANB77; family CAG-508; genus CAG-269. The sequence goes on from CAMUDX010000023.1 coordinate 13,538, forward strand.
TCAGTTGCTAGATAAGGCTTTATAGCATCATTGCTAACTAATATCCTTGTTTTCATATAATCAAATGCTTGTAATACATTAGTTTTTCCACTAGCATTAGCACCATATATTGCAGCAACTTTTAAAAAGTTACCATTATCTGTTTCAATTAAATTATATTCATGTTCTTTTAATGATGTTGCTTCCATATCTAAGCAGTTTTCGTTTTTAAAGGATTTAAAATTTTTAAAACTAAATCTAATTAACATTTTAATTTTCTCCTCTCGTATTATATTATATGCCAATTTCTATAAAATATCAATGTTTTTGAGATTTTTTCTCAAAATTGTATTTTTATCTTAATTTCGTGTAACTTATATTTACAATAAAATGCTATCATGATATAATAATTCGTATAACATTGATGTATAGAATTAATTGCAAAGCAAATAATTTCAAATTTGAAAGGAGACAAAATTATGTATATTCCAGAAGCACGGTCATTTGATGAGGGAATAGAGTTTTACAGCAAAGATACAGTCATAGTTGCTACAAGGCAGGAAGGTAAAGTAATCATTTCAAAAAGTAAATCTCCACAGCTCAAAGATAAAGAAACTAAGACTATACCACATGGTCCTCTACTATCTGCTATCATAGGAAGTTTGATTTTAACCAACCATGCATTTCTTGAAAATTCAAAAATTCAAATGTTAGGAATACTTACTCTCATTTGGTTTGGTATTATATGCTATTACTTTTTCAGTTCAAGAAATCCAAATATGGTTCAGTCTTATAAGTATCATGCAGCCGAGCACAAATTTTTAAATTATGTAGATAAATATGGCAAGGAACCAGAAAACTGTGCGGAAGTAATGAAAATGAGCTCTATTTCTTATCGTTGTGGCTCTACTCTAATAGCAGTTATTATGGTTTTACTAACTCTATGTATCAGTGGACTTCTATTCATTCCAACAATATTTTTTAAAATAGTTTGGATTGCTATTAGCATTTTTGTCACATTATATCTATGGGCAAATGGTAAGTGTGACTTTCTTCAAAAACTTGCTATTAAAGAACCAAGTTATGACGAAGTAGAAGTAGCGTTTCTTGGTGGAAAAGAATATTTGAAGATAAAATAAGCGATATCGTAATTTATGTCTAAAATCGAGTAGTACAAATATGGTTAATTAACATTTTTACTACTCGATTTTTCACCATATGTATTTTCTCATTTTTTGTGTATCATTAGATAAGACTTGTATTGTTTCAAATAATTCATCTAGAATTGTTTCTTGATTATTTTTGTACTTTAAATTAAACATACTTATTATCTCCATTTTAAATTTAGCAGTAGTATAACGTGCTCACTTTTATTTGTGAGCCTCATAAGAAATTTTTTCTAAAGTAGATAAGATTTTTGTTTTTTATAAATTAAAATTATTAATCTAGCAAAGCAAAGTATTAATAAAAAGCAAAATTCCATTTTGCATCGAATGTGTCAGGTATTTTTTACCGACTAACATTCGCCAGCATAGTGTTTTGACACCTGCAATGCTGTTTAAGAGAAAATCTCCTAATACCTTTTTAACCCACTGGGAGAATAAAATGTATTCAAAATTTTATATTTTTTCATTAATTTTACCTATCCTTTCTCTATAAATTTGCATATAAACTGTTTAAAAATTCTTCTGAATATTCTCTTTGATTTGTATAATTTGATATAGATTTTTTTTGTAATTAGTATTATTTTTAATATTATTTCTTTTATTATTATCTTCCACTTTTTGATGGATAGCTTGTCCATTTTTTGATTGATACTGGTATCCATCATTTAATGGATAGGCTACATCATTTATATAAATTTTTCTTTGAATAATTCGTTTATTTTCATTGCTAATTAGTTCAATTTTATAAAATTTCTATCTTTTAAATCTGATATCCAACTGAAATTGCTTTAGGATTTACATCTAATTTTTCAGCTAAATATTTACTGGTTACAAAACAATATCCTTCTTTACAAGCAAGTGATGTTATAATTGCATATAGTAATTTTTCATTTGGTTTTAATCTTTATTGTATAAAACTGTTGCTGGAATTATTGAATAATAACCAACATTATCTATATTTTCTTTCACTTTAACCACTCATTTCTAACAGTAAAAATCTAATTAAAAAATTAATGTTCGGATGCTCAAAGGGCGCTCCTACATTTTGGTATTAAAAAACAGAATACTTCACTCAATTTGAAATATCCTGTAATATAGATGATTACTGCATTTTATTAAATTTTAATAATGGTTGGTATATTTTTAATACCACAGGTGTAGATTTAAATCTGCAATTTCCAGCAGGATGGGAAAATGCAAAAGAAATAAAATTTGCACAAGGATTTACAAATCCTGCACCACGTGATTTTGTAGGATATGGCCCTTTAACAGAACCAGAATCTTTAGCAATATATAATTTTACTTTATCACATAATTTTAGTTTAGTTATATCTTATCATTCTCAAGGAGAAGTAATTTATTGGCAATTTCAAAACTTCAATCCTCCACGTGCTAGATATATTGGAGAACAATTTAGTCATGCCAGTGGTTATAGTTTAGAATCTACTCCTTATAATTCTAGTTTTGCTGGATTTAAGGATTGGTTTATTCAAGATTATAATAAACCTGGTTATACTGTTGAAGTTGGTTTTGGAACAAATCCTTTGCCTATTTCGCAATTTGATAAAATTTATTCTGATAACTTAGGCATTTTAGTTTTGGGTTCAATTTTATAGTTGTTCTTTGCTCTTTTCTAATCGCCAATACTTAACAACTAGATTAACCTTATTAATAAACAAATCTTAGATTTTCTTTTGAAAGTAAACCTCATCCTTGAGTATATTTATATTCAAATAATTTAGCTAATTTTCAAGAAGGCGGTAATCACCGCACTCTTGAAAATTAGCTAAATTTTTAATTGAATATATATATAGTAATCTTAAATTGTCTTGAAAATCGTTGCAACTATGTTCTATTCATATTGTTCTTTATTATTATCATTTTCTATTGTTGTTTCTCTATTTTCTTCTAATATACTATAATCAGTACTATCTGGAACATCATATTGTAAAATAGTACTTCTATTTCCATTATCATATGCCTTTAATACATTTTTTATATTCTTAACTTTGTTATACATTTCCCTTTGCCTTCTATGTGTCTTATCACATTTATGCACAACATATGCTCCTGTATTAGTATGCTCCTTTAAAAAAGATTCGTCATCCACTAAAAAGTTTTTCATTTTCTTTTCTTCATCTTTAATTGTTGAAATCCAAGTAACATCTAAATTATACCATTCATCGTCTAATTTAACTTGATTCCAAGCGTGATTGCCTTCCCAAAAATGTATGTTTTCTGGTTGTCTTGCATAAGCTTCTCCTGATATAATATTACATTCTATATCTAAATCTGATAAGCAATGCTCACAAGCCATAGAATATCCCATACATACTGTATTTCTATTTAATATGGCATCCGTCAAACTTGATATTTCTCTAAGCTCTTCTTCACTCTTTTCTTTATGTTTTGCATCATACAAAATATAATCCGCTAATTGCATAATGACAAATGCTGTTTGTTCTTCTTTATTATTAAAATTTGCCTTTGTTACTCTAGTCAAATATTCTATTTTTTCTAATACTTTGCAATAATCTTTTATATCATATTCTAACTTACCACCTACAACATATGACTTTATCATATATCTTAGATTCACTTCTGTATTTGAATTTCTTTTTTCAATTTCTCGCATATCATCATTATTGAATATCTTTTCATATTCTACTAATTCTATATTTTTTCCATACTCTCCTAATATTGATACAAGTTCAAATATAAAATCTTTATTTTCTTCATCTTTTTCATATAACTGTATTGCAATATCTGTTTGATTTAAATATCTAAATATTTCTTTTAAACTACAATATTTATAATTCTTCTTTCCAGAAGGTAATTGTTTTTGATGTAAGATTTTCTGTAGTTTAAGGGTCACCTTTATTGCTAACATTTTCAATTTATTTGTCATTTTTAAATACCCATTCCCTTTGAATAATAAAATTTATAATAAATATAACAGCATCAACTATAACTTTTATAACTGTCGAACTAATATGCGTAAATAAGAATATTTCTGATACTGTAAATGCTGATATTAACATTTGAAGTACTACCAATATAAAATATTTAATTATTGAAGTTCTATTTGCATTCTTAAATACCATTTTTGCATTTATAAAAAAGTTATATGTTGAAGATAATATTCTTGCTATAATTGTTACTACTACAATTTCAGTTATAATTCCGACTTTGAATTGAGGAAATATCTTAATCAACATCCAAAATATTAATATATCTAATATAAATGAACTTAATGATGCTATTATGTATTTTATGAACATCTTATATATTATTATTGAATCTTTTATTGGATTAAAATGGCTTAATGAATTATCTTCTATATATATTGTAGATATTGGTACCTCTTTTATTTCTATATTACTTTCTTTACATTTAATTAACATATTTGTTTCATATTCATATCTTTCTCCTGCTACATTTAAGAATTTCTTCATTATATCTTTTCCATATCCTCTTAATCCAGATTGTGTATCAGTTACTTTTAATCCTACAAATGCTCCTAATATAGCTATTGTCATTTTATTTCCAAATCTACTTCTTAATGGTACTTGACTTTCATTAAAGTCTCTACTTCCTATTACTAATTTATTTGGATTTTCTTTTAGCTTATTAGCACATTTAATTATATCCTCTATATGATGTTGCCCATCACAATCTGCTGTTACTACTCCTATCATATGCTCATATTCATTTAATGCATAGTTAAATGCTGTTTTTATTGCTCTTCCTTTTCCTAAATTTACATTATGTTTTAATAATGTTATTCCTTTTTTTTCTATTTCTTGGAAAAAATCTGCATACTCTTTTCCGCTTCCATCATCTACTACTATAATATTTCTAAATTCTTCTTTTACATCTTCCATAAATTCCATCATTATTTGTCTATTTGGCTTATATGATGGAATTATTAATATTATATTTTCCATACCTCATCCTCTTTTATACTCTTATTATATATTTTCGTAACATATTTTACAATACTTTAATGAAAAAAATGAATTGTTAACTATAGTATAATTAATATTTAATCTATTAAAGCCAAAAGAATAGAAACTAAAATTGCTAATCAACTTTCATTTCTATTCTTTATTCTTATTCTATTGTCTCAAATTGAGAATTATATAAATCAGCATAAAATCCATTTTGTTCAATTAATTCATCATGACTTCCCTGCTCTATAATATTTCCATCATTCATAACCAAAATTAAATCTGCATTTTTAATTGTTGATAATCTATGTGCTATTATAAAAGAAGTTCTTCCTTCTGTTAATTTGTCCATTGCCTTTTGAACTAACTCCTCTGTTCTTGTATCAACAGAAGATGTCGCTTCATCTAATATTAAGAATGGCGCATCTTTAATCATTCCTCTTGCAATTGTCATTAATTGTTTTTGACCAGCAGACATATTATCTGCATCACTTAAAATTGTATCATATCCTTTTGGTAGGCTTCGTATGTAATGGTCAAGCCCTACTGTTTTACAAGCATTTATAACTTGTTCATCAGTTACATTTTCTTTGTTATATACAATATTTTCTTTTATTGTTCCACTAAATAACCATGTATCTTGTAGTACCATTATAAATAAATCATGTATATTTTCTCTTGTTAAATCTTTTGTTGAAACTCCATCTATTTTAATGTCTCCTCCATTTATTTCATAAAATTTCATTAAAAGATTTACCATTGTTGTTTTACCTGCTCCTGTTGGACCTACTATTGCAATCTTTTGTCCTGATTTTGCTTTTGCACTAAAATCTTTAATTACTTCTTTTTCTCCATCTTCATTTTGATAACTGAATTTTATATGTTCAAAATCAATATTACCTTTGACATTTTTTATATCTAATTTCTTAGTTTTTTCACTTTCATCTTTCATCTCTTCCTCTTCTAAGAATTCAAATACTCTCTCACTTGCTGCTGCTGTTGATTGTAATTGTGTCATTGATTGTGCTATTTGACTTAATGGATTTGTAAATAGTCTAATATATATCATAAATGCAACTATTGTTCCAAATTCTATTATTCCATTCATTGTAAGAAGTGCCCCTACTATGCATACTGCTACATATCCAAAATTTCCTATAAATCCCATTATTGGTTGCATTAGTCCTGATAAGAATTGACTCTTTTTTGCACTTTCATATAATTTGTCATTTATCTTATCAAATTTTTCATTTGATAGTTGTATTCCATTGTATGCTTTTACAACATTTAAACCTGAATATATTTCTTCTATATGTCCATTTATATTTCCTAATTCATTTTGTTGTTCTATAAAATATTTCTGTGATTTAGATAGTATTACAAGCATTAACGCAAATCCTATTATTGTTGATATTACTGCTGTTAATGCCATTTGCCAATTTGTTGCAAACATCATTACTAGTGACCCTAAAAATAGTGCTAATGAACTTACTAACATTCCTATGCTGTTGTTCATTGTTTGGCTTATAGTATCTACATCATTTGTTACTCTCGATAATATGTCGCCATAACTATGTTTATCAAAATATCTTAATGGTAAATTATTTATTTTTGTTGATATTTCTGCACGTAATTTTTTCGAAAATTTGTTAGTTATTGTTGTCATTATAAAGCCTTGTGCATATCCTAATATTGCACTAGCTGAATATAATCCTATCAAGAAGTATGCTATTTTTTTTATATTATCTAAATTTATTTTTGTCATTAATCCATCTGTTATCTCATTTGTTATTTTACTTAAGTAATCTGGGCCTATTATTGAACATATTGAACTGATTATTGCAAATATTATTGCTACTATCATTGCTATTAAATATGGTTTGCAATATTTTATTAGTTGTTTCATTGATTTTTTGAAATCTTTTGACTTTTCTCCAACTGGCGGTCCTGCCATTGGTCCTCTCATTGGTCTATTTATATTTCTACTATTTTGAGGTTTAGAATTTGTGTTATTTTCATTATCCATTTTCTAATTCCTCCTTACTTAATTGTGAATATGCTATTTCTTTGTATACTTCACAGTTCTTTAATAATTCTTTATGTGTTCCATATCCTACCATTTTTCCTTCATCTAAAACTACTATCTTGTCTGCATCTTTTATAGTTCCTATTCTTTGTGCTACTATCATGTTTGTTACATTTTTTGTATGTTGTTTTAATTCTTTTCTTAATACATAATCCGTTTTGTAATCTAATGCACTAAACGAATCATCAAATATGTATATTTCTGGCTCTCTTGCTATTGCTCTAGCTATTGCTAGTCTTTGTTTTTGTCCTCCCGATATATTTGTCCCTCCTTGTGCTATATGTGAATCGTATTTTCTTTCCATTTTTTCTACAAATTCTTTTCCTTGTGCTATTTCTATTGCTTGTTTTATTTTTTCTTCACTTGGCTTTTCTCTTCCATTATCACCATATGCCACATTCTCTGCTACAGTATTACTAAACATTACCGCTTTTTGTGGTACATACCCTAATTTGTTATTTAACTCTTCTATCCCATATTCTTTTACATTTATTCCATCTACTAATACTTCTCCTTCAGTTGCATCATAAAATCTTGGTACCAAATTTATTAGTGTTGATTTTCCTGATCCTGTTGAGCCTATAAATGCAATAGTCTCTCCTTGATTTACTTTGAATGATATATTTTCTAACATATATTCTTCTGCATCTGGATATTTGAATGATACATTTTTGAATTCTACTGTTCCTTTTTCTGTCTTGCTATTCTTTTCTTCTTTATTACTTTGTGCTCTTTTTCCATCTTTTATTTGTACTTTTTTTGTTAATACTTCTAATATTCTTTGTGCTGATACACTTGCTCTTGGATATATTATAAATATCATACTTAACATCATAAATGACATTACTACTTGTATTGTATATGATGAAAATACTACCATATCACTGAATATTGTTAATTTATCTAATATTTGCGCAGAATCTATTATATATGCTCCACTAAAGTATATTGCTAATGTTACCCCTGACATTATTGATGTCATTACTGGATTCATTATTGCTAATATCCTTTGGTTAAATAATTGTGTATCTTTTAATTCTTCGTTTGCTTTTTCAAATTTTTCTTTTTGATATTGTTCTGCATTGTAAGCTCTTATTACTCTTATTCCTGTTAGATTTTCTCTTGTTACTTTGTTTAAATTGTCTGTTAATCTTTGTACTTTTTTAAACCTTGGTAATACTAATGTTACTAATACTCCTATCATTGTTAGTAATACCCCTACTGCAACAACTGTTATTGTGCTCCATTGCCAATATGCTTTTCCTGCAATTTTAGATATTGCCCATATTGCCATTATTGGTGCTCTTAGTAATACTTGTAGCCCTATTGCTATTAGCATTTGTACTTGCATTATGTCATTAGTTGTTCTTGTTATTAAACTACTTGTTGAAAAACTTTTAACTTCTTCCATTCCAAAATCTTCAACTTTTCTGAATACATCTTTTCTTAAATCTCTAGAAAATGCTGCTGCTATGTTTGCTGCAAAATATCCTACTATTACTGAACTTATTAAACTTCCTAGTGCACATGCTAACATGTATGCCCCTTGTTCTAGTATTTCTGACATTTTACTTCCTTCTGTTTGTACTAATTTTGTTATTTCTGACATATAGTCTGGTATAGAAAGTTCTAACCATACTTGTGCTACTACAAATATTATACATATACATACATATATTACTTCTTTTTTTCCTAATCTTTTTAATAGTTTTAACATTTTTGCTCCTCCTATCTTTGTTTATATTATTGGCATATTTTATTTTTGTTCTTTTTTTATGTGTTTTTTATTATTTTAACTAATTTACATATTGATATATTGTACTTTTTTCAATTATATTTGTCAATGTAATTCACAAACAATTTACAGTATATCATATTTCTTGAGTTGTATCATGATTAACAGGATTATATAATTTTAATCTGAACCATAACTTTGATTAATTGTTATATATTTTTTGATAAACAGCTAATTCCCAGTGAGCGGGAATTCTCGCTGACTGGGAAATTAGCTACTTTTTATTTATATACTATATTACTCTTATGCTCATTTATCTATAAATCTTTCATTTAAAGCTTAATCTTCCTTATTTTCTGCTAGGTCTTTCATTGTAAGATTAACTCTTCCTTGGTCATCTATCTCATAAACCTTAACAGTTACTTTATCACCTATTTTTAGGACATCCTCTACATTTTTAATTCTTTCATTTGAAATCTTAGAAATGTGTAATAATCCTTCTTTACCACATCCAACATCAACAAATGCTCCAAATGCCATTATTTTTGTTACTGTTCCGTAATAAATTCCCCCAACTTCGATTTCTCTTACTATATCTTCTATCATTTCTAATGCTTTATTTGCTTTTTCATTGTCAGTTGAATATATAAATACTTGTCCATCTTCTTCTATATCAATTTTTACACCTGTCTCTTCAATTATTTTATTAATTGTTTTTCCTCCTGTACCTATTACATCTTTTATTTTTTCTGTCTTTATTTTTGTCGTTATTATTTTTGGTGCATATTTTGATATTTCTTCTCTTGGTTTTTCTATTTGTTTTAACATTATTTCATCTAATATATATTGACGTGCTTTTCTTGTTCTTGTAAATGCTTCTTCAATTATTTTATATGTTAATCCTTCTACTTTAATATCTACTTGTATTGCTGTTATTCCTTTTTCAGTTCCTCCAACTTTAAAGTCCATATCTCCAAAGAAATCTTCTAATCCTTGAATATCTGTAAGCATTACATAATCATCTATATCATCTGGATTTGATACTAATCCTGTTGATATTCCTGCTACTGGTCTTTTTATTGGAACTCCTGCATCCATAAGTGCTAGTGTACTTCCACATATACTTGCTTGTGATGTTGAACCATTTGATGATAATACTTCTGATACAACTCTTATTGCATAAGGGAATTCTTCTTTTGATGGCAATACTGCTACTAATGCTTTTTCTGCTAATGCTCCATGTCCTATTTCTCTTCTTCCTGGTCCTCTTGATGGTCTTGCTTCTCCTACACTGTAGCTTGGGAAGTTGTAATGGTGCATATATCTTTTTGATGTTTCTGTATCTATTCCATCTAATTCTTGTTCTTCACTTACCATTCCTAAAGTTGCAACTGATAATACTTGTGTTTGTCCTCTTGTGAATAATGCACTTCCATGTACTCTTGGCAATAACCCTACTTCACATGATAATGGTCTTATTTCATCTAGTGCTCTTCCATCTACTCTTTTGTGTTCTACAAATATCATTTCTCTTACACATTTTTTTTCTAGCTTATATATTGCATCTCCTATACTTTGTGCATTTTCTTCTGCATATTCTTCACCATATTTTTCTGTAACTGCAACTATTATCTTATCAGATAATTCTGATACATTGTTGTCTCTTGTGTCTTTGTCTACTTCTTGTACTGCTTTTTTCATATCTTCTTTAAATGTTTCTTCTAAATATTCTAATAAGTCGTGGTCTACTTCAAATGATTTGTATTCGAATTTTGGTTTTCCTATTTCTTCTTTTATTTTTGCTATAAATTTGCATATTTTCTTTATTTCTTCATGTCCTTTTTTTATTGCTTCTAACATTAAATCATCAGGTACTTCATTTGCTCCAGCTTCTATCATTGCAATCTTGTCTTCTGTTCCTGCTACTGTTAATGTTAAGTCACTTTTTTCTTTTTGTTCTTCTGTTGGGTTTATTACTATTTGCCCATCTACTATTCCTACATTTACTGCTGCTGTTGGTCCCCCAAATGGTATATCTGATATTGATAATGCTGCTGATGCTCCTATCATTGCTGCTACCTCTGGCGAATTGTCATAATCTACTGATAATACTGTCGCTACTACTACAACATCATTTCTAAAGTCTTTTGGAAATAGTGGTCTTAGTGGTCTATCTATTGCTCTTGATACTAATATTGACTTATCACTTGGTTTTCCTTCTCTTTTTTGGAATGACCCTGGTATCTTTCCTACTGAATATAGTTTTTCTTCATAGTCTACTGATAATGGGAAAAAGTCTATTCCCTCTTTTGGCTCTTTCGATGCTGTTACATTTACTATTACACATGTTTCTCCATATCTTACTAACACACTTCCATTTGCTAGTCCTGCCATTTTCCCTGTTTCTATACTTAGCTTTCTTCCTGCTAATTCTGTTTCATAAATTTTAAACATATCTTTTCTCCTTTATATTCTTTTTGTAAGTTTAAATGATATTGTAACCTCTACAAAAAATTATATTCATATAATGCTTTGTACAAGCTACTTCTAAAATTCAAACTTACTTTATTTTCTTGAATAGTAAAATATAAAATTTTACCTACTCTTTATTACTAAAATAGGGCATGCATTAATGCTAGCCCTACTTATTGTAATCTTAATTAGTTTTAATTATTTTCTTAATCCTAATTTTTCAATTAAAGTTCTATATCTTTCAACATCTTTTCTTTCTAAGTAGCTTAGCATATTTCTTCTTTGTCCTACCATTTTTAATAGACCTCTTCTTGAATGGTTGTCTTTTTTATGAATCTTTAAGTGTTCTGTTAATTCATTGATTCTTTCTGTTAAAAGAGCTACTTGTACTTCTGCTGAACCTGTGTCTGCTTCATCTCTTTTATATTCATTGATGATTTCTTGTTTTCTTTCTTTTGTCATAGTTACACCTCCTATTTTTCTTTTCACCTTGAACTGAGTAATAGATTGTTTGGTGTTTAGTCTTTTTACTAAGTATAAGGTATTTTTAACACATCTATTTTACTACATGTTTTATAAAAATGCAAGGAATTTAAAAAATATTTGCCAAAAATACATAAATATAGTATAATAGTAGTTAGATTAACGGATTTCGAAAGGATGTTTTTTATGAGTAGAATTAAAACATTTGCAAAATATGCTTTAATATTAATTGGATTTTATATTTTATCAAATATCTTGATATTTTTTGGTGTTAATACGAGTTATGATAATTTGAGTGTTAAAGGTACTATTCCTGAGCAAGTTGATATTACAACTGCTAGTGCTACTCTTGTAAATGGTAAAGTTAAAGGCTCATTATCTGATACTTATAACATTTCTGATAAATTTATTAAATTTAGCTTTTATACAGATACTGATAGTTTGGCATGTATTAAATGTCTTAAGGTTTCTGAATTAAAAGATAAAGAATTTAATTTTTATTTTAAATACAATTATATTACTTCATACTCTGTTGAACTAGTAGATGAGACTGAATATGAAGATATTGGTGATTTTGAAAAATATTTTTCTTTTGAAGAATATCGTAAATATAAAATTGCTTACTGGTTTCTTTTATTAGCTTTTATATAATATTTAAAGGTGGATTTCATTCCACCTTTTTATTGTTCATTATATATAAAATTTTGTTCATAAAATTTTGATTTTCTTTCAAATTGTATATTAACAGTATTATATCCGTATTGTTCTATTAATGTCTCTCTATTAGAGAATAAATCTGTTCCTAATGCTAATCTATTGTCTTTAATTGTTGCTCCAATTGCTGCTAATGTAGTTGGAAACATATCTATAGTTGAGAATTGTCTATTTTTTGTGTTTATGTTACTTATGTCTAATGATGATACTGGATTTATTATTGCATTATAAATTGTTCTTTGATAATCTTTTCCTATATTATCTTCTGATAGCACTTGCATTGTTAAGTGGTCACCTGATATAACTATTGTTGTATTCTGGTAAAATTCCTGTTCTTGTATCCATTGTACAAATTCTGCTACTTGTTTACTAGAACATGATATTACATTTGCATATTGTGTATCAAATTTATTATCACATTTTGGGCATATATATCCGTCTGAAAAGTGTGTATCTGCTGTTAGTATGGTGTAATTAAACGGTTGTTCATTTTGTGATATTTCTAATAATTGTTCTTTTGCATAGCCAAATAAGTCTTTGTCATCATAACCCCACCATACTTCATCTTCTTTTTTCATTTTTCCTTGCTCTATCGCAGTATTTACATCCCATATCTTGTAATTTCCATGTTGCATAAAATAATTACTTCTTCCTCCAAATGAAGCATCAGACCCTATCGTTAAGTAGTTTTGATATCCATTTTGTTGTAATATCTCTCCTAGAGTTTTTACTCCTGGTAAAAATTCATCATACTTCCCATAACTATTTTGTTCTATGCTAATTTTTAAAGGTAATCCTGATGTCTGCGCAACCATTCCTGCTATTGTCCACCCTGTTCCTGATAGTTGTACCGCTCCTCCTAACTTTTCTGTGTTTGAAAAATGTATATTGTCTTGTGCTAATTTTCTTAGTTCTTTAATATAGTCCTCTTTATACATTCCACCATTTTCTGTTGATGTATATGATGATTCCATTGATTCTAAATATATGTATATTAAGTTGTTTTTCTGTTCTGCAAATACTATATTATGTTCTTCAATACTTACATAATTTTCTTCTATAAAATTTGATGCTTGTATTTGATTTAATACATATCCTATTACATTCGCTCTTGTCGAAACATATATGATGCTTATTACCAAAATTATTTTTCCAGCATTTTTGGCTTTTCCTTTTTCTCTAAAGTGATTTATAGCTATCATGATTGCAAATGATATTATAATAGCTAATGGTACTACTTGTACAATATATTGCCATATCATATCTGAATTTGTTCCTTGTAATGGTACCTTTAAGTGAAATATCATTTGTTCTATCGTTAAGTTTCCTGTTGTTCTATATAACCACTCAATAGATTCTAGTAATAGTAATGCTATTAATATTGATATAAATAATTTTACTTTTTGTTTGTTATTGGTTTGTCTTGTTGTTTCTTTCGTTTCTTCTCTTTGTTCTATTTTTTCATCTAATAGGTTGTTCATTTCTTCTCCTTATACTAAAAACTAGCCTATAATTAAATTATCAAGACTAGTTTTTTTGGTATATTTATTTATTTTCTGCTGGATATACACTTACTTGTTTTTTATCTTTATTTTTTCTTTCAAATTTTACTGTTCCATCTACTAAAGCAAATAAAGTGTCATCACTACCTTTTCCTACATTAGTTCCTGGATGTACTTTTGTTCCTCTTTGTCTTACTAGGATATTTCCTGCAAGTACAAATTGTCCATCAGCTCTTTTTACTCCAAGTCTCTTAGATTCACTGTCTCTTCCATTATGACTGCTACCTTGACCTTTCTTATGAGCCATGTCCTCAACTCCTTTCGGCTTATTTTGTTTATTTCTTTTTATTATTTTCTTTTATGCTTCTACTTCTTCAGCTTTTGCTTCTTTGCTGCTTGGTAATTTTATTCCTGTAATTTCTACTTTTGTGTATGGTTGTCTATGTCCTTGTTTTCTTCTATAATTTTTCTTTGCTTTCATTTTGAAAACTATTATTTTCTTTGCTTTACCATGTGAAATTACTTTTCCTTCTACTTTTACACCTTTTACATATGGATTTCCGATTTGTACTTTTCCTTCTTCTGATACTAGTACTATCTTGTCAAATGTTACCTTTTTTCCTTCTTCTGTTTCTAGTTTTTCGAAAAATACTACATCTCCTTTTGTTACTTTGTATTGTTTTCCACAGCTTTCAATTATTGCGTACATCTAAAATGCACCTCCCTTATTTGTATACTCGCTAACCCTTTATTGTAGGTAATTAAACTTAATTAATTTTTATGTACCTTGCTCAAGCGGATTACAGATATATATTCTAACATATTTGTATTTTTTTGTCAATTATTTTTTTCCCGAATTTTCGTTGCTTTTAAAATGGGAAAATTTCATTTGCCAGTGCAACATTTTTTATAAATGCTCACTCGTTCATAT